>JAGAJD010000237.1 GCA_017626275.1 Lachnospira sp. | reverse complement strand
TCTTAAGAGTACATCAATCCCGGCTGAAACTGTTGCTGCAAAAAACACCGCCTTTTTACAGCCTTTCAAATGCTTCTTTATATCTTCTCCGTATAGAATAAAATCCGTACCGGCTGCTTTAACACCGTTATCACATTCCTCAACATCAAATATCCTGTATACATATCGTGGCTGTGCCGCCGCCAGCACATCTTTTTCGCAGTCTTCAAGCAATGCAAGCAGACTATCTGACGGCTTTTGCGTACCGTTTCCAAGATATCTCAACGCTTCCTGCCTATTAAGCTCACTAAGACAGATTTCTGCTTCCATGTTCTTTACTCCCCGCTTTCATCTAAAAAATAGCTTTCAACAAATTCACTCACTATATTGTATCCTGTATCCATAAACGACACATCAATCCATTCCTGTCTTGTATGTGCGCCGCCGCCCTTATAACCGCCGAAGCTCACCGCCGGAATCCCCATAGATAACGGAATATTGCAGTCTGTCGAGCCTGAATTTAAAACAGGTGCTGTCTGCGTGTGCTTTTTAATAATATCGGCTGATTTTTTAATAAGCTTACTCTGCTTTTCCTCAGGCACATTAAAACCTGTCGGTCTGTCACCGACCAATTCATAAATAACCTGAATCCTATCATCTGAATTATCATACCGCTTAAATATTTCAAGAAATTTCTGCTCAAGCTCCTGCATTGCCTGCCTGTCGTCTGAACGCACCTCTGCCAAAAATGTACACTCCTGCGCAATCGTATTTACCGATGTTCCGCCTGAAATTGTACCTACATTGTAGGTTGTTTTGGAATCTCCCATATTGTCTACGGGAATACTATAAATTTCATGTATTATATTAGCTACTGTTTCAATGGCACTCTTCTGTCCAAATGCATGAAATGAATGTCCTCCCGGTGATGTTACCGTCACACGGTATCTTTTTGAGCCTACTGCTTTCACGCATACCGCATCACTTGTCAAATCAAAGGAAATATGCTCATCAACCCTGTCAGAGTAGTCGTACATAATACGGCGTATTCCCTTTAGATTTCCCATGCCTTCCTCACACACGTTAAATACTGCAAGTACATTTTTCTTAGGCTTCAGGCTCTTTTTTACAATATCCTCAAGCGTTTTCATAAGCAGCACCACATTTGCAGTATCATCACCGATACCCGGTGCCGAAAAGATACTTCCATTCTTAGTGACGGTAATCTTTTCGTCCTTAAACACCGTATCCATATGTGCAGAAAACACAGTATATTTTCCTTCTCCTGCCTTAAATTCCACACAAACATTTCCTGCTTTGTCTAAAACAGTTTTTAATCCGCACTTTTTAAGATATGCACAGATATATTCAGCGCGTTTCTCTTCCCTGCCTGACGGCGCCGGTATCTGAACTAGCTGTGTCAATAATTCTAACATATCCATATTTTTCAGACCTTTTACTTACGTCTTCTCTTTCTCTTTTTGCTTCCCTGTGCCTTTTCAACGCTTATGCTTCTTCCCTTAATCCTTACATTGTTCATGGCTTTAAGAACTCTGTCAGCATGTTTTGCGGGAACTTCAACAAATGTATAATTATCAAGCATATCAATAGAACCGACAAGCTTACCCGGCATACCCGATTCGCCTGCGATTGCGCCTAAAATATTTGCCGGCTTAATCTTATCTTTTTTACCGACATTTATAAACAGACGTACCATTCTGTCGTCATTTTCATACATATCGAAATGTACTTCTTCAACGTCATCTTTCTTATCCAAAGAATCGCCAATCATCATCTTAAGCAGCGCCGCCGCCATGTCCATTGATGTATAGTCTTCTTCATTCACATGATTTTCTACCATTTCTACCATATCGGAAATTCCGCCTTCGCTTATAGTTTCCCTGATTTTTTCAAAGATAACCTCAAGCTTTGTATTGCGCACATCGTCAAGTGACGGAATCGGTTTTGCCTTAATCTTTGTCTTGCAGTAATGCTCTATATCCTTTAGCTTATATACTTCCTTTCCCGAAATAAAGCTTAATGCAAGCCCCTCTCTTCCCGCTCTTCCTGTTCTTCCGATACGATGTACATAATATTCCTCGTCCTGCGGAAGATCATAGTTAAATACTACGTCCACATCATCAACATCAATTCCTCTTGCCGCAACGTCCGTTGCAATAAGAATCTCCGTCTTTCCGCTTCTGAAATCTGCCATAACTCTGTCACGCTGCGCCTGCTTCATGTCGCCGTGTATTCCGTCAGCAAAATATCCTCTTCCCTTAAGGTCTGAAATCAGCTCGTCTACCTGGCGTTTTGTATTACAGAACACTACGGAAAGTCTTGGATTATAAATATCAATCAGTCTGCAAAGCACTTCATTTTTATTCTTAGGACGAACCTCATAATAATACTGCTCAATATTCTCTACCGTAAGCTCTTTTCTTACGACTTTAATTGTCTGCGCGTCCTTTTGAAAATTCTTTGCAATTTCCATAATTGCTTTCGGCATGGTTGCAGAAAACATTACAGTCTGACGCTCGCTTGGTGTATCTGTAAGAATTGTTTCCATATCCTCACGGAATCCCATGTCAAGCATTTCATCAGCTTCATCTAAAACTACCATTGAGACATTATCAAACTTCACTGTCTTGCGGCGCATATGGTCCATAACTCTTCCCGGTGTTCCGACGACAATCTGCACTCCGGTCTTTAATGATTTAATCTGTCTTACAATTTCCTGACCGCCGTAAACAGGAAGCACCTTGATATCGCTCATATATTTGGCAAGCTTTCGTATTTCCTCCGATACCTGAACTGCAAGTTCTCTTGTAGGACAAAGCACGATTGCCTGAACCTTCTTTAAATCAGGATTAATCTTTTGCAGCATCGGAATACTGTAAGCAGCCGTCTTACCTGTTCCCGTCTGTGCCTGACCAACAACGTCACGTCCTTCCATAACTGCCGGAATGGCATTAGCCTGAATCTGAGAAGCCTCCTCAAAGCCCATATCCTCAACTGCTCTTAATATTCTTTCGTCGATGTTTAATTCTTCAAATCTCATTTACTTTCCTCAATCAATTCTCTTTCTCAATTCTATTATTGTGCAACTTTTACAGTATATACTATTGATATATGAAAGTCAAAAAAATAATATACGAATTGTATCAATCCGTAACAGTTCAGCCTTTAAAATTAAACCTATAAAAAATGATAGAAAAAAGTGACGAAATTTTTCAGCCTCCTTGTAACGACTTTTCCACAATAAATTTCATTTTTACATCTAATTGGGTATTACAGTGCGACAATGGAATCCTATGTGTATAACTTTTCTGTAATTCCCGTTTTTCCGGCTTTTTTCAAAAAACTGTCCACAATCTCTTGCAGACACCGAATGTTATCCACCGTCATTTTGACGATATGGTGCACTGCTGAAATTCGCTTTTTCTTCACGTTTCTGATAAAATCAGATTATTGGAAATTGGAAGGAGGCGT
>JAGAJD010000236.1 GCA_017626275.1 Lachnospira sp. | reverse complement strand
GGACTTGCACAGCTTCACCAGCTAAGAGGGCGTGTGGGAAGAGGCACTTTCCAGTCGTACTGTATTTTTGTCGGCACACAGAATGCGAAGCAGGCTAATATGGAGCGCCTTAATATTCTTAAAGATTCCAATGACGGCTTTAAAATAGCCGAAGAGGATTTGAAGTTAAGGGGGCCGGGAGATTTCTTCGGTATCAGACAGAGCGGTGATATGAGGTTTGAGCTTGCGGATATTTACAAAGATGCAGATATTTTAAAACAGGCTTCCGAGGCTGCATCTGATATTATGAAAGATGACCCTGACTTAGTCAGAGAGGAACATAAGAATCTTAAAATATGGCTTGACAGATGGAATGACAGAGGAGAGGTGGTACTTTGAGAGAAATGGAATTTACAATGAGCAGACCTAATCTTGTTAAACCGGGAGACCGTGTGGAGGTAACAGAAGGTGCACTGCCAAGTTCATACTATTATACAATTGAACCTGCGGTAGCGATGTCTGCAAATTATACAACAACAGAAAGACTGAAGTCACGTGAGGGGGTAGTCAAAGAGGTTGGTGAAAACCCGCGCGGATATTATGTGATTGCAGAATTTGATGAATAACGCATACTAAAATATGACCCTGCCGGTGAGGCAGGGTCATGTTGTGTTATGGCTGTCTGTTTTCTCCCATAAAGAATACGGCAAGTGTTCCGGGACCTGAGTGGCTTCCGATTGTAGGGCATACATAGTTAATCCAGACTTTCTTGTCGTAACGTTCTTTAATCATATTTGCGACAAACTGTGCATCTTCAAGGCAGTCGCCGTGTGAGATAAATATTGCATCCGTCTCATCTTTATAACTTCCCATATGTTCTTCAATCTTGTTGACAAGAGTTATGAGTGACTTCTTGCGTCCGCGTACCTTTCCGATTGAAATAAGCTTTCCCTCTTCGTTGACATGAAGAACAGGCTTTATTCCGGCAAGAGTTCCGACAATTGCGGTGGCTTTTGAAATGCGTCCGCCACGATACAGGTGATTTAAGTCATCAACAGTAAAGAAATGTAAAAAATTCTGAACGTGCGACTGTATATATTCCGCAGTTTCTTCGAGTGTATGACCTTCATTTTTATATTGTACAGCGCGGTATACCATCAGGCCTTCACCCATTGATGCGGAAAGTGAGTCAATTACAATTATCTGTGCCTCCGGATGTTCTTCAAGAACATCGTTTGCTGCGATGCACATGTTGTTATAGCTGCTTGAAAGACCGGAAGAGAAGGCAATATGCAAAATATCATAGCCTGCCTCAACACGTTTGCGGAAAATATCAGCAGAGTCTTCAGGATTACATGCCATAGTTGTAGGAAGGTCACCGCCGCGCATACGGGCATAGAATTCTTCATCAGAAAGGGAGTTTTCATTGTTATAGACTGTATCACCGATTGAATAAAACAGTGAATGGATGTCAATGTCATTCTCCTTTAAAAAGTCAGCAGGAAGGTCTGCCGTGTTATCGGTTGAAATTATAAATTTTCTCATTTTTCTCTCCATTTCTTATAAATAATTTTTAATCAGCCGTTTTAATATCGCTGATATCAGTGCCGACAAGCATTGAATAGTTGGTGTGATATATGACAAAGCCGGGTTTTGCTCCGGCAGGCTTTTTTAAATTTTTCCTCGGCGTGTAATCTACCTCAACTTTATCCTGACTGCGGCCTTTGGAGTAGTAAGCGGCAAGCCTTGCAGCCTCTTCAAAGGTCCTGTCCGGTAATTCATCACCGTTTGATTTCACAATGACATGTGAGCCCGGAATTTCTTTGGCATGGAACCACCAGTCACCACCATTGGCAAACTTAAATGAAAGTTCCTCATTCTGGAAATTATTTTTTCCGACATAAATATGATATCCATCGGAAGAAATATAGTGGAACGGCCGGCTTGTTATCTTTACCTTTTTGCCGGAATTACCTTTCTGGTGGATATAGCCGGACTGAATCATTTCTTCCTTGAGCTGTATTAAATCTTCCTCGGCAACGGCAATGTCAAGAGAGGTCGCAATGGATTCGAGATGTGCAATCTCAAGCTGTGTTTCCTCAAGGAGTTCTGTTGTGGCTTCAAAGGTACGTTTGAGCTTGTTGTATCTGTCAAAATAGCGCACTGCATTTTCCTGCGGGTTAAGCGTATCGTCGAGCGGAATTGTTACAGGTTCCCCGGTGTAGTAGTTGACCGTGCTGAACGATTTGCTGCCTTCGGGGATGTCGTAGCCGTAGGTGTTGAGAAGTTCCCCGTAAATGCGGAATTTGTCACGCTTTTCAGTGTCTTTTAACTGCTTCTCCTGAATTTCAAGCTTGCGGTAATTCCTTTCAAGTAATGTTGAAATGATTTTTCGCAAATCAGAGGAGCGCTGATGTATTCGTGTCTGTGCATTTTTCTGTGCATAGAAGGTGAAAAGCATTTCGCTTGCAGACTCAAAATATTCACTGTGGTACGCATCTTCTGAATCTTCATAGATTGTAAGAGGAACACTTGAAAATTCAACAGGTGTTTTGCCTTTGTATATGATGTGCGGCGTAAAGCTGCCATCTTTAACTTTTTTCATAAGATTAAGAATTTCTTCGTATATATGCTGCCGTTCGTTTTCATTCAGAACATTGGCAGGCTTATCACTGTCTACTGAAGCGGTATGACACAGTTCCTCCGCAATAACAGGGCTAATTCCTGTAAGTCCTGTGTAGATTGCTTTGGAAAGCTTTACCGGCTTTGAAAAAATATGCTCGCTGCAAAGCTGCATGGTAAGGTTGAGCGGGTCGGCTTTATCCATTGTGTCAGGGATAAAATAATCGCGTCCGGGAAGAACTTCACGCACGGAACTCATCTGGGCTGACACATGTTTAATGCTGTCGATGATTTTATTATTGGAATCCGTAAAAATAATATTGCTGTGTTTGCCCATTAACTCAACAATAAGATGTTTACGGCATAAATCCCCCAGTTCGTCAAGGTGCTCAAATGTAAAATCTATAACACGCTCAAGACCTGTCTGGCTTACAGAAATAATACGTGCATTGCCGAGATGTTTTCTTAACAGCATACAGAAATTAGGTGCCGTAAGCGGCGATGGCTTGTTTTCAGCGGTCAGATATATCAGCGGAAGACCGGCGTTGGCTGATATGGTAAGCCTGTACTGTGATTTGTTGTTTTTTATTGTAAGTAACAGTTCATCGGACTCCGGCTGCGAAATTTTATAAAGACGTCCGTTGGAAATCAGATTATTCAGTTCATGTGTAATGTTTGCGACTGCAATTCCGTCAAGTGCCATTTGTTACCTCATTTTTTAAAATAACTGCAGGCGGTTGCGAAACTCTTCTTTAAGCACCCGCATTGTGACAAAGAAGAGTTTCGCAATTGCCTGTAAGATAATTACATAAGAAATATAATAACATATTCTTTGATAAAATACACGTCCAATCTGTATTTTAATTCTTGATTTATTTTT
>JAGAJD010000235.1 GCA_017626275.1 Lachnospira sp. | reverse complement strand
TGAGGGACTGTTAAAGGTCAATGAGGTGCAGCTTGAGGGAAAGAAACGAATGAGTGCAGACGCATTTATGCGTGGCTGTAAGCTGGAGGCAGGAAAACAATTACAATAAATCGGAGGTAGATAGTTATGAGATATTGGTATTATTATTATGATCCGACATATATTCTAATTATAGTGGCTGCGGTTATTTCGCTGATTGCACAGTTGCTTGTAAGCTCAAGATTTTCTAAGTATTCAAAGGTTTCGAGTCGTGCGGGTTTTACAGGAGCACAGGCAGCGTCACATATTTTGCAGTCTCAGGGAATTTACGATGTGTCAATAAGGAGAGTTTCGGGAAATCTTACGGATCATTATGACCCAAGAAGCAAGACGCTTAATTTGTCGGAATCGGTTTATGATAATTATTCGGTTGCGGCGATAGGAGTCGCGGCACATGAGTGCGGACACGCAATTCAGCACGCAAGAGGCTACGCACCGCTTACATTCAGAAGTGCATTAGTACCTGTTGCAAATCTTGGTTCTAAACTTTCGTGGCTGTTTATTATTCTCGGTATTATTTTTAGTATGAATCAGACGCTTTTGTATATAGGAATTATTATGTTTTCAGCAGCAGTATTGTTTCAGCTTGTTACGCTTCCGGTAGAGTTTAATGCTTCGGGAAGAGCATTAAAGCTGCTTAAAGAAACCGGTATACTTAGGAATGATGAGGTATCAAAGACAAGAAAGGTACTTGCGGCTGCAGCTCTTACTTATGTAGCGGCAGCGGCTACGGCTATTTTACAGCTTTTGAGGCTGATTCTGCTTTTTGGAGGACGTGACCGTGACTGATGCACACACAAAGGATATGGCGTACAGCGTAAATGAGCGCGAGATTGTTCTTGATATACTTATGGAGCTTGAGAAGCCTGACACACTAAGCCATGTAGTTGTAAATGCGGCACTGGAAAAATATCAGTATCTTTTAAAAAATAAGAGAAGCTTTATTACAAGGCTTACTCAGGGTACGATTGAGCGCAGGATTGAGCTTGATTATATTATCGACAGTTTTTCAAAGACACCGGTAAGAAAGATGAAGCCGCTCATACGCAATCTTTTGGAATTATCCGTATATCAGTTAAAATATATGGACGGCGTTCCTGCTTCGGCAGTCTGTAATGAGGCGGTAAAGCTTGCAGGAAAAAGGCATTTTACGAATCTTAAAGGTTTTGTAAACGGTGTTTTAAGAAATATTGCAAGAAACCTTGATAAATGTGTTTATCCTGATAAAAATAAGGATTATGTAAAATACTGTTCTGTCACTTATTCTATGCCGGAATGGCTGATAAAACTATGGCAGGAGACATATACCAACGAAGAGACAGAGCAGATTCTTAAGGGTTTTTATAAAGAAAAAGTCACATATATACGCTGCAACACGAAAAAGCTTACTATGGAACAGCTTCAGGAGAAGCTGACGGAAGAAAATGTTACAGCGAAGAGAGTTGATCAGATACCATATGCGCTATCTATTGAGGGATATGATTATCTTTTAGGACTTCAAAGCTTTCAGAACGGTGAATTTTTTGTTCAGGATATAAGCTCAATGCTTGCAGGGGAGGCGGCAGACCCAAATGACGATGATTATGTTATTGATGTATGCGCCGCGCCGGGTGGAAAAAGCATGAACATAGCTCTTAAAATGAAAGGTGGTCATGTGGAGGCAAGGGATCTGACTGAAACAAAGACTGCCATGATAGAGGAAAATATAGCCAGAATGGGGCTTGATAATATTTCTGTAAAGCAGTGGGATGCTTTAGTGACGGACGAACAGGCAAAAGAAAAGGCTGATATTGTTATTGCAGATTTGCCATGTTCGGGACTTGGAATTATCGGGCGCAAGCCTGATATTAAATATAATACTGACAGGGATAAGCTAAAAAGCCTTGCTGCGCTGCAGAGAGACATACTTTCAGTGGTATGCACATATGTAAAACCGGGAGGAATCCTTTTATACAGTACTTGTACTATTAACAGGGAAGAGAACGAAGACAATGTTGAATGGTTTGTGAAGGAATTTCCGTTTACATTGGAAGGTCAGGCAAGACAGCTTCTGCCGGGAAGAGACGGAACTGACGGATTCTTTATTGCAAGGCTTAGAAAAGATGGAGGCGCTTAATGGAATTAATTGATATTAAGTCAATGAATGAACATGAACTGCAGGAATTTATGCTTTCTCTCGGCGAGAAAAAATTTCGTGCGGAACAGGTATATCAGTGGCTTCATAAAAAACTTGTTACTGATTTTGAAGAAATGACTAATCTGTCGGAAGCACTGCGGGGAAAGCTTAAAGAAAAATGCCGCCTTGCGGCATTGACGGCGGAAAGGGTGCAGGTATCACAGATAGACGGAACATCGAAGTTTTTATTTAAGCTGCATGACGGTAATCTTATAGAAAGCGTTTTGATGAAATATCATCATGGAAATTCGGTATGTATTTCGTCGCAGGTAGGCTGCCGCATGGGTTGTCGTTTCTGTGCTTCAACGCTTGACGGAATGGTAAGAAATCTTACGCCGTCAGAAATGCTTGATCAGATTTACCGGATACAGACGATTTCGGGTGAGAGAGTAGATAATATAGTTATAATGGGTTCTGGCGAGCCTATGGATAATTATGATAATGTTATAAAATTTCTGGAATTAATTAATGCTGAAAAGGGACTTAATATCAGTGCAAGAAATATTACAGTTTCAACCTGCGGGCTGGTACCTAAGATTTATGAGCTTGCCGATTTGAAATTACAGATTACGCTTGCAATTTCGCTTCACTCACCGAATGACGATTTAAGAAAGACGATGATGCCTGTTGCCAATAAGTACAGTATAGCAGAGATTATGGAAGCATGCCGATATTATATTAATAAGACGGGAAGAAGAATTTCATTTGAATACAGTCTTGTAGAGGGAGTAAACGACACGAAAGAGTGTGCCGAACAGCTTATAAAACTTGTTAAAGGCATGAACTGCCACGTAAATTTAATACCTGTAAATCCGATAAAGGAGAGGGATTACAGGCAGTCGGAAAAGCGTGCGATAGAGGATTTTAAAAATAAACTTGAAAAAAATGGAATAAATGTTACTATAAGAAGAGAAATGGGCAGAGATATTGACGGTGCCTGTGGACAATTACGAAAGCGTTTTATGGAAAACGAGTAGGAAAATGTGTATATTTACATGCAGCAGAATGGAGGACATAATGAAGGTTCAGGCAGTTACTGATGTTGGCCGTGAGCGCAGTGTCAATCAGGACTACATCTATTATTCACTGACTGAGATCGGCAGTCTGCCTAATCTGTTTTTAGTGGCAGATGGAATGGGCGGACATAAAGCCGGAGATATGGCATCAAGGTATACGGTTGAGACATTTGTATCTCTGGTAAAGGAATCAACAGAAAAGGATCCGATTTCAATTATTAATCATGCAGTAACAAAAGTGAATGAAATGCTTTTGGATAAGGCAAAGGAATCAGCAGATTATGAAGGTATGGGTACTACTTTGGTAGTTGCAACCATTTATAATCAGGTATTAAAAGTGGCAAATGTAGGCGACAGCAGATTGTATATTCTTGGAAATGATATTACGCAGATTACCAGAGATCATTCATTGGTTGAGGAGATGGTAGCCTTAGGAGAGATTAACCGTGAGCAGGCACGTCACCACGAGAAGAAAAATATTATTACCAGAGCGATAGGCGGATATAAGACAGTAGAGGCAGAAATGTTTTCGGTAGATTTAAAGCCTGATGATAAGATTCTGATATGCTCTGACGGGCTTAGCAACATGGTTGAGGATTCCGAAATTCTTAAAACGGTAAGAATGAGCGGAGATATTGATACGGCTGCTGAGAGGCTTGTAGAGCTTGCAAATGAAAATGGCGGTAAGGATAATATTACCGTGATGATAATAGAACCATAACGTGAAAGGTAAGTATTAAATATGTTAAGAAAAGGAATGTTTTTGGCAGACAGATACGAGATTATTGAACAAATCGGCAATGGCGGTATGTCTGATGTATACAAAGCCAAGTGTCACAAGCTTAACCGTTTTGTTGCAATAAAAGTATTAAAACCCGAATATAGCCAGGATAAAAGCTTTGTCTCAAAGTTTCGGGCAGAAGCACAGTCGGCAGCAGGTCTTACCCACCCTAATGTTGTAAATGTATATGATGTAGGTGATGAAGACGGAGTTCATTATATTGTAATGGAGCTGATAGAGGGTATCACCTTAAAGAAGTATATTGAAAAGAGAGGCAGACTTCCGTATAAAGAGGCGGTAAGCATAGCAATACAGGTTGCGAACGGTATGGAAGCTGCACATAAGCATCATATAGTTCACCGTGATATTAAACCACAGAATATTATTATATCAAAAGAGGGAAAAGTAAAAGTAACTGATTTCGGTATTGCTAAGGCGGCAAGTTCAAGTACAATCAATTCGTCATCTGCAATGGGTTCCGTGCATTACATATCGCCGGAGCAGGCAAGAGGCGGATATTCTGATGAACGCAGTGATATTTATTCATTTGGTATTACACTGTATGAAATGCTCACAGGAAAGGTGCCTTTTGACGGAGATACAACGGTTGCAGTTGCGGTTCAGCATATTCAGGATGCAATTCCTGCACCATCGTCAGTGGCAGGAGATGTACCTGTAAGTGTTGATAAGATTGTTTTAAAATGTACGCAGAAAAAGACAGAGGCAAGGTATCAGTCGGCATCAGAGCTGATTGCTGATTTAAAGAAATCATTAGTTATGCCTGATGAGGATTTTGTAAAGCTTGCTCCGATGTATGCGTCACAGCCAAAAGCTTCCGCGGTAAAAATCGTCGATGAAGATGAAGAATTTGATGATGATGATATTTTAGATGATGATTTTGATGCTTTGGAAGATTTAGACGAATCTGACAGAAGAAAAGAAAATTCGCTGGACGATGATGACGATGATGAAATTGAATTGGATATCGATGATGAGGATAATGATAAGCTTGATAAGATGACCAAATGGATTGGTGTCGGTATCATTGCTGTTATTTTAATTATTGCTATATTTGTTGTGGTAAAGCTTGTTGGAGGCGCATCAACAGGCGGTAAAAACGAGACGACAACGGCACAGACAACACAGGTACAGCAGACAGTTGATTCTTCTGAGAAGGTTTCTGTTCCGGGTGTGGTAGGAAAAACTGAAGACGAGGCAAAAGAAGCTTTAAATAAATTAGGATTGGGTTACAAACCAAGCTATCAGCCGTCAACAACGGTAGAAAAGGGTAAGGTTATTGCCCAGGGAACTAAAGAGGGGACTTTAGTTGCCAAAAACACAACAATTACTTTAACTGTAAGTTCAGGTCCGGACAGTGTCAGTGTGACTAATGTAGTAGGAATGACAGAAGCAAAAGCTACGTCAGCACTTAAATCAGCAGGTTTTACGGTAACTGTTCAATATGATTACAGTGATACGGTAGATCAGGGGAATGTAATCAGCCAGTCTCCGGCTGCATCAGCTCAGGCATCAGCAGGTGATGACATAACGATTACAGTAAGCCAGGGAAAGAAAGTAACCTACGCTAAAATGCCTTATGTAGTAGGACTTACGGAAGAGGCAGCAAAGCAGGCAATTAAGGATCAGGGCTTGGTTCCGTCCGTAACATATCAGTCAAGTTCGGGTACTTATGGACTTGTTACGGCACAGGGATATAATACAGGAGAATCACTTGAGACCGGAACAACTGTAACGATTGTAGTCAGCCATTATCAGAACAAGACTGAACCGACAACAGCTTCTAATAACGGTGGAGGAAGTTCCGAAACGAAAGAGACAACAACGGCACAACAGAGTACTGCTGAAAGTACTAAGGGTACGGGTGCAAACTAAGCACATGGGTATAAATATGCAGGGAAAGATTATAAAAGGAATTGCCGGCTTTTATTATGTTCATGCAAAAGCCGGTGATGTCTATGAATGTAAGGCAAAAGGTGTTTTTCGTAACCGTAAGATAAAGCCTCTTGTGGGAGATAATGTAGAGATTGAGATTATCAATCAGGAGGAGTTAAAGGGAAACATTATAGATATTCTTCCAAGAAAAAATGAGCTGATTCGTCCTGCTTCTGCAAATATAGATCAGGCAATGGTTATATTTGCAGCAGCAAATCCACAGCCGAATCTGAATCTTCTCGACAGGTTTCTTGTTATGATGGATTATCAGAATGTATCAACAATTATCTGTTTTAATAAACAGGATTTGATAAGTCATGAGGAGCAGGAAGAGTTTAAAAGAATATATGCGGACTGCGGCTGTGAGATTATATTTACAAGCACTTACGATAACAGCGGAATAGAGCAGGTGCATGAAATTTTAAAAGGAAAAACAACAGTTCTTGCAGGGCCGTCAGGAGTCGGTAAATCCTCGTTGACTAATATAATTATGCCGGAAGCCAATATGGAGACCGGTGTGGTAAGCCGAATCGGGAGAGGAAGACATACGACAAGACATTCTGAGATTTTTTATGTGGGAGATAATTCCTATATTATGGATACGCCGGGCTTTACTTCACTTATGCTGCCGGAATTAGAGACGGAAACACTCAGGTTTTATTTTCCTGAATTTGAGGAATTTGAAGGAACATGCCGTTTTAATGGCTGTGTTCATATAAATGAGCCTGATTGTTCGGTAAAGACAGCAGTTTCCGCAGGAAAAATTCATAAAATGCGGTATCAGAGTTATACTACTATGTATCAGGAATTAAAAGAACAAAAAAAGTACTAAAGGTTTATGGAGGAATGTATGAATATTTTATCACCGTCAATTCTGTCAGCAGATTTTTCGAGACTGGGCGAAGAAATAGCGGCAATCGACAAGGCAGGTGCTGGATACGTGCATATAGACGTTATGGACGGCATGTTTGTGCCGAGTATATCTTATGGCATGCCTGTAATTAAGTCGATACGTCCTGTTACGAAGAGTGTATTTGATGTACATTTGATGATAAATGAGCCAATCCGTTATATCAAGGATTTTGTTGATTGCGGTGCGGATATTATTACGGTACATGTAGAGGCATGTGAAGATGTTGTGGAGACGCTTGCAGCAATCAGGGAACATGGTGCTAAGGCATCAATTACACTTAATCCTGAAACACCTGTATCTGCGATTGAACCGTATCTTGATAAGGTAGATATGGTGCTTATTATGAGCGTTAATCCCGGATATGCAGGTCAGAAGTTTATTCCGGAATCTCTTGATAAGGTACGTGAGGTAAGAAAGCTTTTAGCAGAGAAGAATCTTGACATTGATGTTGAAATTGACGGAGGAATATACCTTGATAATGTAAATGA
>JAGAJD010000019.1 GCA_017626275.1 Lachnospira sp. | reverse complement strand
TTAAAATGGCAGAAAAAAATATTGGTAAAATTACTCAGATTATTGGTGCCGTACTTGATATTAAGTTTACAGAGGGTACCCTGCCAGAGATTAATTCAGCAATTAACATCAAGACGAAAGATGGTGGCAGACTTGTTGTAGAGGTTGCACAGCATCTTGGTGATGATACAGTAAGATGTATTGCTATGGGTCCGACAGACGGTCTTGTCAGAGGTATGGACGCAGAAGCAACAGGAGCAGCAATTACTGTGCCGGTTGGTGAAGAAACTCTCGGTAGAATGTTTAACGTTCTGGGTGAGCCTATTGATAATAAACCGGAGCCGGAAGTGAAAGAGCATATGCCTATTCACAGAAAAGCACCAACATTTGCAGAACAGTCTACAACAACAGAGATGCTGGAGACAGGAATTAAGGTTGTAGACCTTCTCTGCCCTTACCAGAAGGGTGGTAAGATTGGTCTGTTTGGTGGTGCCGGCGTAGGTAAGACAGTATTAATTCAGGAGCTGATTCGTAATATCGCTACGGAGCATGGTGGATACTCTGTATTTACAGGTGTTGGTGAGCGTACACGTGAGGGAAATGACCTTTACTATGAAATGAAAGAATCAGGCGTTATCGAAAAGACAACGATGGTGTTCGGACAGATGAATGAGCCGCCTGGAGCGAGAATGAGAGTTGGTCTTACCGGACTTACAATGGCAGAGTATTTCCGTGATAAGGGTGGTAAAGACGTACTTCTTTTCATTGATAATATTTTCCGTTTTACACAGGCTGGTTCAGAGGTTTCGGCACTTCTTGGACGTATGCCTTCAGCCGTAGGTTATCAGCCTACATTGCAGACAGAAATGGGTGCTTTACAGGAGAGAATCACTTCAACAAAGAATGGTTCGATTACATCTGTACAGGCAGTTTATGTGCCTGCCGATGACCTTACTGACCCGGCTCCTGCGACAACATTCGCACATCTTGACGCTACAACAGTTCTTTCACGTTCTATTGTAGAGCTTGGTATTTATCCGGCTGTTGATCCGCTTGAGTCTACATCAAGAATACTTGACCCTAGAATTGTAGGTGAGGAACACTATAAAGTGGCAAGAGCTGTACAGGAGATTCTGCAGAAGTATAAAGAATTGCAGGATATCATTGCAATTCTTGGTATGGACGAGCTTTCAGAAGATGATAAGCTTGTTGTATCAAGAGCAAGAAAGGTTCAGAGATTCCTTTCACAGCCATTCTTTGTTGCTGAGAAGTTTACCGGTGTTGACGGACGTTATGTTCCTATCAATGAGACAATTCAGGGCTTTAAGGAAATTATCGAAGGAAAATATGATGATATTCCTGAGAGCTACTTCTTAAACTGCGGTAATATTGACGACGTACTTGCAAAGTGCAAATAAAAGTGGCTGAATCGTAACTGATTTCATATCAGTATCAGTTGCTGCACAGGTAGGAATGGAGGAATATATGGCAGATATGAAGACATTCAGGCTGTTAGTCAATACGCCTGACAGAGTATTTTATAATGATGATGTCACAATGGTAGAGCTTGTTACGAGCGAAGGGGAAATTGGAGTCTATGCGGAGCATATACCGCTGACTTCAGTACTTGTCCCTTGTGTAATGAGTATTCATACAGACGGTGATATAAAAAAAGCTGCTGTACATGGCGGAATTATTGAGATTCTGAAGGATAAGGTAACTGTTCTTGCAGAGGTTGCAGAATGGCCGGACGAAATTGATGTAAACAGAGCCAACGAAGCAAAGCAGAGAGCAGAGAGAAGACTTGCAAGCAAGGATTCAAATATTGATACTGTTCGTGCTGAAGCTGCGTTAAAGCGTTCTCTTGCCAGATTAAATGCGGCACGCTAAAAATCAGTAAAGTGTATAAACCTTTCAATTTATGGTGATAATGACAATACCATAAGTTGGGAGGTTTATTTTATGTTAAGAGATTGTTGGGATTACATGGTCTATAGGGCAGAGGATTTATTAAAAAAGACAAGCGAAGGCAAAACAAGACCTAAAAAACGTACTTACACATTTCAGAAAGCAGCAGTGTGCATTGCCGGAATATTGTGGCTGATAACAGCAGTCAGAGTATTTGGCGATACAAATACGATGGCTGATGACAAAAGGGTGATAAGCGCATTTGGAAACAATTCATATCGTGAAGTGTCGGCAGACATTACCACTTACGGAAAATACGGAAATATGGAGCTTACGGACACAGCCAAAGAAATTATATTGGAAAAGGCAGCGGAAAAAATAGGAATCAGTAATTACAGCATAACAAATGATTTGCAGGAAAATAAAAAAGTGACAACGTTAAAGCAGACCGGCAAAAATGGAGATGTTCTCTGCAAATTTATTACATTTGAAAAGGAAGCAGACGGAAGAGCTGTTGAGTATGAGCAGTATGTTTATGTTGGGATTACACTGAAAAATTCGGTGGACGCAGCATTTACATATGAAAAAATTGCAAGAGATATTATGAAGGAAATGCAGATAGATACCGATGTTACGGTTAATTTAAAGGGAGAACTTTATGGGGAGCTTGACGATGAACAAAAAGAAACGCTTGCTGCACAGATACTTGACAAAATGAATGCAAAAAAGCAGGTCAGCCGTCATATAGATGACGCATATACGGTCTATGCATATGATAAAGAAATTGACAATTTTATAATGGTAGGCTCTGATAAAGTAAATGTTAATGTATGCATAAATTATGATGAAAATAAAAATGTGACAACGGTATATCTGGCGACTCCGCTTAATACAGAAGATTTTTAAGTTACCGGGTTCCATAATAATAGTGAAAGGTCTTGTAGTTTTGCCGTAAACAGATTAAAATAAAAATATTAGATTTCAGGAAAGGCAGAGTGACAAGCAGTGACAGTAGAGGAACTCATGAATAGCTGTATAAATGAAGAGCTGATAGATTTGACAATAAGCGGACAGAAAAAGAAAGCAGAGCAGAAGCCTGTCAAGGTTAAAGTAAGACCGGTAGTGCTTAAAAATAAAATAGAGTATCAGGTATCTGAATATATTGGAACAAAGGTGTTTCATAAAAATTATGGCGGCGAAGAAGTAAAACAGAAAATAATGCAGTATCTTAAGGAAGATTTCAGGCAGGCACAGTTTACAATGACAGACGCAACAGCGCAGATTTTGTCAGGTAAAAGCAGTATGACCGCAAGGTATAAGAAATGTAAGGAGTGCAGGCAGCAAAAGGATTTGTCGCATAACAGAGCAAAGCAGTATATTTTGCAGGAGGGAAAGCCTGTCGGATTTCTTATAGATTTAGGTGTTATGACTAAAGATGGTAAGATTGTACGCCAGAAGTATGATAAGTACCGTCAGATTAACCGTTTTCTGGAATTTATAGAGGATATTCTGCCGCAGCTCGATAAACACAGAGAGCAGACTATTATTGATTTTGGCTGCGGAAAATCGTATCTTACATTTGCAATGTATTATTACCTCAAAGAGCTGAAGGGATATGATATAAGGATTATCGGACTTGACCTAAAGGAAGATGTCATTGCGAAGTGTAATGAATTAAAGGATAAGTACGGATATGATAAGTTGCAGTTTCTTGTCGGGGATATTGCTTCATACAGTGACACAGACGCAGTTGATATGGTTGTTACACTTCATGCCTGTGATACAGCTACGGATTATGCACTTGCAAAGGCAGTAAAATGGGGTGCAAAGGTAATTCTTTCCGTGCCATGCTGTCAGCATGAAGCTAATAAAATGATAGAAAACAGTTTACTTGAGCCTGTTTTAAAATATGGAATTTTAAAAGAGAGAATGGCGGCAATAATGACAGATGCAGTACGTGCCGAGCTGCTTAACGCTAAAGGGTATGATACTCAGATTCTTGAATTTATTGATATGGAGCATACTCCTAAGAATCTGCTTATCCGTGCCGTTAAAACGGGAAAAGCAGGAGGGGAGTCTGAAGAAAAGGTACGGGCTATGGAAAAAGAATTTAATTTAAAGCTTACCTTAAACCGCCTGTTAGAAGAGTAATAAATGCTTAGAAATTGAAAGGGAAGGATATGGATAACAGAGAAAATTCAACGTATAAATATATTATGCTGGCAGTTATATTTATGGTGACAGTCGTTATAACATTTATATCTATGAATTATGAAGCAATATCAGTATCTACAACTACTATGACGCAGGCTGCACTTCCTGTTGTAATGATGCAGACAGATGACGGAACCTTGTATAACCGCCTTTACGGATATACAAGGCAGATTGATGCGTCATCGCTGGAAGAAACGCTGACACCTCTTCCTACTGATAAGAAATTAGAGATTGCGATTGATATGTATGGCGGAGAGCTTAAAGCTTTAAGTTATAAGGTAAGAGATTTAAGCGATATGTCGCTTGTTGAAAATACAAAGGTTTCAGATGTAAGTGAGGAAGAGGGAAAGGCATATGCGCTGTTAAATATTAAGAACTTAATAGAAAATAACAAAGAATATCTGTT
Organism: Lachnospira sp.; assembly: GCA_017626275.1. Taxonomy (GTDB): domain Bacteria; phylum Bacillota; class Clostridia; order Lachnospirales; family Lachnospiraceae; genus Lachnospira. Next base: position 3,567 of record JAGAJD010000019.1, on the reverse strand, counting down.
AGAGATTGTGCTTACAACAGATAAGCATGAGAATATAAGCTACTATACAAGAATTATCAGCGGTACAGATTATAAGCTGCAGGATAAAATAGATTTTGTTATGGAATTAAACGGATATATATATGACAAGAGTGCGTTAAAAAATATTGCGCAGTATATTGAAACTAATTTCTCAGGAGATAATTCCAATTACGGCAAAGTAAATATTCATGCCAAGCAGGCGCAGGTTGGGTGGGGCGACTTAAATCCGTTCATAGAAAGTGACATTATTCCTACGGTTAAGAAAATTGAAGAGGAAGTTGCAGTTATTGAACTTGATTATATAGTCGGTGCTGAAAATGAGCATAATTCCTATGATACATACAGTGTTACGGAATACTACCGGATAAGACAGTCGGGAAGCAAAATGTATTTGCTTGATTATGACAGGGAAGCTTCGCAGCTTTTTGACAGCAGAAATGATTTGATTACAACGACTAAAATAAATGTCGGCATACAGGCTGATATGGAAATGGTGACAAAGACAAGTGCCAACGGACAGCATGCGCGTTTTGTAAATCAGGGAGTTTTGTGGGATTTTAACAGTGAAGATAATACATTTACAAGGATATTTTCGTTTGAAGCGGAGGATTCCGACAATATTCGTGAGCGTAATAGCAGGCATGAAATAAGGATTATGAATGTTGAGGACGACGGAAGCGGCTACTTTCTTGTGTGCGGTTATATGAACAGAGGCGAGCATGAGGGAGAAGTCGGCATTTCACTGTTTAACTATAACAGTGCAGAAAATTATGTCAAAGAAGAGCTTTATCTTCCTGTTGATATTCCATATGAAAGTATGAGTGAGAAAATCGGGCAGATTGCTTATGTCAATGAGAATAATCTGTTTTACATTTTGATAGATGATACGTTATATGCGATAAATCTTATAAGCCGTGAGGTTATGACAGAGGTTACGGGGCTGACTAAAGGCGCATATGCAGTGTCTAAGGACAGGAATGTAATAGCATACAGCATAAATCATACACTTTACGATACGGATACAATCCGTATTCTAAATATGGAAAAGGGTACTGATTATGAGCTTCATGCACAGGAGGGACAGAAGTTAAGGGTTTTGGGATATATTAACACCGATTTTATTTACGGAATGGCATACGAATCGGATATTATAAATGAGGAAGACGGTGTGACGGTATTTCCTATGTATCAGGTGAATATAATTGATGCAGATAATAATGTCGTAAAAGAATATTCTGAAGAGGGAAGTTTTATAAGAGATGCTGTTGTGGAAAATCTGCGTGTAAATCTTTACAGAATTGTAAAAACAGAAGACGGAGATTTTGAAGAGACAACAATGGATCAGCTTATTAACAGGGAAGAAAATACCGGAGGCAACGAACTTGTAATTGACACAATATATACCGATGAGCGTCAGACAGAGGTTGTAATGCTTCTTAACAAGCCTGCCGCTAATATTAATAATGTATCGTTAAGCCTGTCGGAAAAAGTTGTATTCAAGAAAGATGAGTCACTGGACTTATTTAAGGGAGCAAGGGTTTTAAATGAGCAATAAGAGAAAGCTAAAGAGGGCATTGCTTGTAATTTTTGGGGCTGTTTTACTGGTGGGAACAGCATATATTGCGCCTAAACTGGTAAAGGTACATCAGCTCAGGCAGGAAGCTAAGGCGTTGGCAGCGGCAAGCACAGTAAGTACATTTAAGGCGTCAAAGACAACGATTGCCTATGATGCTAATGAAAATGTACTTTGTACAATGAGAAATACAAAAGACATGTATTATGTGAGTTTTGAGGAAATCCCTTCCATGCTGGTCAATGCATTTGTGGTTATGGAAGACAGACAGTTTTATAATCATTCGGGTTATGATATCAAAGCGATTATAAGAGCTGTAATTGTCAATCACAAAAATAATGGGATAGCACAGGGCGCAAGTACTATCACGCAGCAGCTTGCAAGAAATATTTTTCTGACGCAGGAGGTAAGCTGGGAGAGAAAGGTTGAGGAAATTTTTATAGCGGTAGAGCTTGAGGAAAAGTACAGCAAAAACCAGATTTTGGAGTTCTATCTTAATAATATTTATTTTGGAAACGGATATTACGGTGTAGAGGCGGCTGCAAGGGGATATTTTGATAAATCCGTATCGGAGCTTACTGTTGCGGAACAAATCTTTATTGCTGCAATTCCGAATAATCCTACAAGGTATAATCCGCTTACAAAGTATGAAAATACGGCTGCAAGAAAAAATCTTATTTTGGAGCAGTTAAATGAAGAGGGCTACATAAGCACACTGGATTATTATATTGCGAGAGAAGAGGAGGTTGTGCTTAATGAGCATCAGCCGGAGGAATTTAACAGTTCAGTGGCGACTTATGTAAGAAATTGTGCGACAGAATCTTTAATGCAGATATCAGGCTTTCAGTTCCGGTATAACTTTGAAACGGAAGAAGATTATAATGCATATGAGGTCAGCTATGATACATTTTACAATATGTGCCAGCAGAAGCTTTTAAGCGGAGGATATACTATATATACTTCTATTGATATGGAGGCGCAGAACAAGCTTCAACAGGCGGTGGATAATAATCTTGCGCAATATGGAGAAAAGTCGACAGAGGGCGTTTATACGCTTCAGGGAGCAGCTACATGCATTGACAATCTTACAGGCGATGTGGTTGCAATCGTGGGTTCAAGAAGTCAGGACGATATAAAGGGCTATGTGCTTAATCGTGCATATCAAAGTTACAGGCAGCCGGGAAGCTGTATTAAGCCGCTTAATGTATATACACCGTTTTTGCAGCTTGGAAATACGCCTGAAACGCTTGTGACGGACGCACCAATAGATGGCGGACCTGTTAATGCCGACAGAACCTATGTAGGGGAGATTACATTGCAGGAAGCTGTAAGAACTTCAAAGAATACGGTTGCGTGGAATATATACCAAAAGCTTACGCCTGCCACGGGAAGTTCATTTTTGTTAAAAATGGGATTCAGGAAAATATGGCTGGACAAAAATTATAATGCCGGAGCTTTGGGTGGTTTCACATATGGAGTGACAACGGAGGAAATGGCGGGGGCATATGCAACGATTGCAAACAATGGTGTATACAGAAGAGCTACATGTATTAAGATGATTGTGGATTCATCGGGTAAAACTATTGTGAATGAAAGCGGACGCAGCAGCAGGGTATATGATAAAAATGCCTGTCTTATGATGACGCAGATGTTAAAGACCGTGGTAAAGAGCGGAACAGGTGCGGTGGCAGATGTACAAAATGCAATTGTGGCAGGAAAGACAGGTACAACTAACTCAAGTAAGGACGTATGGTTTTGCGGTTACAGCAAATACTACACGACAGCAGTGTGGGTGGGATATGATTATCCCAAGGAAATGTCGGGCATTAATTATAATGTAAACTCTATTTTCAGGGATTTTATGACAGGCGTGCATGAGAACCTTCCGATTGTTGATTTTGAGACGCCTTTAAACGAAAGGCAGCAGCCGACAACGGCAGAATCGGCAACAACGCAGCCAGAAACCACAGCTC
>JAGAJD010000234.1 GCA_017626275.1 Lachnospira sp. | reverse complement strand
GAATACATTTCATAGGCAGCGTCAGCTTGTCCTTATTATTTGCATAATATCTGCTTAAAGGAAGCGTTAAGTCATAACGAAGTCCCATATCAGCCAGAACATTTTCATTTTCTGAAGTCACTCCCGAAGCAAGTGCCTTATCAAGCTTATCACCACGCTTCATAATCTTAAAAATAAGATTAAGATTTTCTCCGCCGTCACTCTTATCAAGATTTTCAATATCCTCAATTACCGGCGTTGTAATATGCTCAAATCCATTTGCTATATATACTTCTAAAATCTTCTTCTGAAGATAATCTCTGATTTCCACTTCATTTGGAAGATAATCATTAGTTCCCTTAACCGGTGTAATTTTCATTTTTTCGTAACCTCACTTTAAACTTGATTTATATACTATCAATTTTTAATGATACCATAACTTATATATGTAATTCAAGTTTATCCCATTTGAGTTTACTCAAAATTTTACTGTTTTTAAATATTTATAATTCTTTTAACATTCCCGTCTTTTTCATCACAGGTCTTAATGCCAGATAGATAATCGTAGCAACGATAACCGCTATTACTGCATTTACAGATGTTGTAACTGCACCAATCTTTGCCAATGCCTTAGATAAATCCTGCGGCACACCTAAAAGATATGTTTTATAAAAATATCCCACAATAGGGTCGGCAAATACATTAAATAACATTCCGCATATACTTGATACAATCGTTGCCACCGTAACATATTTTGCTGAATGATCCTTTGAAAGCTTAAACAGCTTGTGTGCTACAAAGCCTACAATCAGACCGATGCACAACTTAAGTATAAATGTCTTAGGTGCGCTTGTAACATAAGATGTTGTCAAATCGCTGATTGTCATACCTACAGCTCCTGCAAGACCACCCCACAAACCGCCAATCAGCAACGCAGCCAGTACACAGAATACATTTCCGAAATGGAACATTGTCTTTTCAGTTCCAACAGGCACATCAATCTTAATAAATGTAGCACCAACATAGCAAAGTGCCGCACACAACGCAGCCTGTGCAAGTACTTTTGTATCAACCGGCTTTGGTTCATTCTTCTGGAAAAGTCCAACAATTCCAAGAATTAAAACAAATCCTCCCAAAATCGCTACAAGTAATGATATTGCATATGCAGTATTTCCCTTTTGTACATATGTACTAAAGCACAGCACTACTCCAATCACCAACAAAATCAATCCTACAACAGACTGAACAATACTTCCTGTCTTTTTCATACTTATTTTTTCCTCCTGAGTTATTGTTTCTGATAAGGATAATATTTCGTCAGTAAAATTAAAAGTGTCAATTTGGCTTTAATTTATATGGTCAGTTTTGCATTTTTATATGTCCAGTTGGTGCTGTCTGTAATATCTGCTCGTATAATTCACGATTATACTTTTCAATCTCTTCAATCCGCTCTTTATTGTATCTGTTAATCCTTTCCTGCTTATTTTTTTCTGAAAGCTCTATTTCAACCATTTTGCCCCAAACTGCCATTACCGCAACTATAATAATTAATATCAAAATAGCAATTCTTGTGGTATGGCTGAATCTGTAATGTTTATATATGGAATAATTATGGTAAGCCGCATATTTGAGGTACAAATCCATGTAGCATCTTATTGTTGCTTCACTTTTAAGAGAATCATCATTTTCCTGTTTATTTACCTCATGCATTAAAACATTATGAATTTCTATTTGTTCTCTCACAATAAAACTTTTCCCTGAAAACATCTTAAGCGCAAACGGAGAAAACTTTTTTAAACTCCACCGGCGGCATTTAATTTTATCATCGTCCAGCCATTCGTTTAAATATTTAATAGTTTTTCTCTGCCAACCGGATATTTTTGATAATTTTTCTACCATTTTGCTTCGTACTGTATGGTCCTTTAAAAGTTCGCGGCAGTTATCGTGCTCCAGGAAAACCTTCCATGCAAGTGTATTATTTATAAGATATGGATTCATTGCGATATACGACACCTCTTTTAAAAACAAATCTTCCAAAGAATCTTCTTTAACTTCACCATAATCAAAATCAAAACCCATATCCTGCATATCTGATTTTGAATCTTCTTTAGGCTCTGATTCAGGTTTTGGTTGTGGCTTCAGTTCTGCTTGCAGTTCAACCTCACTCTGTGGCTTCAGTTGAACCTCATTCTGTATCTTTGGCTGTACCTGCTCTTTTTTTGCCTGCTTAGCATATTGTACAGCGCTTTTGTACGCTTTCTGCAACCGCTGAAATTCCTCCGGATATTCCTCAGGGTGATATTTCTTTGCCTGAGCCGCATATGCTGATTTAATATCTGATAGCTGTGTCGTAGGCTCAATCCCCAATAATTCCCACATTTCTCTATTCATTGTCATCTTCCTCCGACCAGAAGGATTCATCAAACTCCCCAAAATCAAACTGATTATGTTCTATTCTGTCAAGATAAGCAGCAAAACGCACATATTCCTCACGAACTTCCTTACCTCGTCCGTTTGATACAACATCTTTAAAACGCCTTAAAAGATAAATCAGTATTTCACGTACCTGCGGTGGGCTCTCCATATATAAACGCTCCGCTTTTTCAATTAACAGCCGGTTTTCTTCCTTTTCAAGAGGATGAAGTGTCATCTTTTTTAATTCTTCTACCTTCTGTTCAAGTTCTTCCTCCGATAATCCCATATTTTTATTCATTATAACTTTATGAACTGTCTGGTTTGCTCCGACTATTTTAATGTCTAAAATACCGTTAATATCATAAATAAATGTGACATACGCTCCAACCTCTCCCTTAGGCGCTTTTGGAAGACCATCAAGCCTCATTTTTCCTATAAGAAGATTATCCTTTGCCATTAAATTTTCTCCCTGATATATAGGAAATTCTAACTCCGTCTGATTGTTATTCACCGTCACATAATATTTAGTTCTGCTGCAGGGAAGTGTCTCATTTCTTTCAATAATCGGTGAAAAGCTTCCGTCATAAATCGCTGTTCCAAGTGAAAACGGACAAATATCCGCCAATATCATATCCTTAATGTCACCTGTTCTTGATTTAATCGCCGCAGCAATTCCAACGCCAAGAGCAATACTCTCGTCAGGATTGTTATCTAAAACTACATCAGCCTCAAAAAGACTTTTTATGTACTGCCTTACTATCGGCATTTTAGATGAACCCCCGACAAGAATAATCTTATCAAGCCCTTCCAGCTCTAAATTGGCATCATTAATAACTTTCCTTAACGGCTGTGTCATTCTTTTAAATAAATCAGCAGAGAGGTGAATCAGCTTTTGGTTTGTCATATGCATTGTGTATTCTGCATTTTGTATACGCACAATACGGCTTGCCTCATTTCTGTCTGAAAGCTCTTTTTTCAATTCTTCTGCTTCTTTTAAAATAAGTCCCTGTTCTTCCTTTGGCAGTAATAATTGTGAAATATTGTTTTCCTTATAAAAATTCTCAGCAATTATTTCGTTAAAATCTTTACCGCCAAGATAATTGTCGCCTGCAACAGCCTGAATCTCAACCATATTATCAAAGGCTTCCACTAAAGATACATCAAGCGTACCGCCGCCAAAATCAAAAATAATAAAATCCTCAGGCTCCCCAGTCTCCTCATGATGCTTTAATGCGACAGCCGACGGCTCATTAATAAGACGCTCTACTTTAAGCCCTGCCAGCTTTCCTGCATTTTTTGTTGCACAGCGTTTATCATCATTAAAATACGCCGGAACACTTATAATAGCTTCTGTGACAGATTCTCCTAAATATTTTTCTGCATCTTCTTTTAATCTGCGAAGAACAAACGCTGACAATTCCTCTGCGCGATAACTCTTTTTACCTACTGTATACTGATAGTCAGTTCCCATATTTCTCTTAAATTCACTGAACGTTACCTTTGGATTAGTAATCAGCATTTCTTTTGCAATTTTACCTACAAAAACCTCTCCGTTATCTCCAAAACTGACTACTGATGGTGTAAGATATTCGCCAAAAGAATTAGGTATCAGCTCAATCCTTCCATTTCTCCAAACACTTGCAAGACTGTTTGTCGTTCCCAAATCAATTCCAATAATTGCCATAAATTCCCCCATAATTTTTTATCAAATTACATTTTGCTGTTTATAAAAATTATTCAAATGTTTCTCATTGATATCATTCGTTTTTAACGTAAATTTTTTAATTCCTGTATTAATTCAATATCACTCTGCTGTACCTTAATATTAGCAGTAACCGCTTCCTGCCCCGGTTTTGTTACCGTAATCTCTATAACTGTTCCCTCTTCCACACCTCTTGAGAATACTGCATTAAAAAATGCAATAAACTTCGGGTGATTTGCTTCAAATTTACTTTTTGCACTCATAAGCTTCATAATAGATGCCGGATTCATTTTATTATTCCTCTTTTCTTTTACTAATTTTATTCTATTGATAGAATCAATAATTATAGATAAACAAAAAAAGCTATCAACTGGAAAATCAGATGATAACTAATTAAAGTATTATATCAATATTATAATAAACAGGGGTGGAGAGAATCGAACTCCCACCAAAGGTTTTGGAGACCCCTATGATACCACTTCACCACACCCCTATAATACATTATATATAGAAAGAACTTATTTTATTCCTTCAAAACTGCACATTAAATATATCACATAAATACTGCTTTTGCAATACTTTTATTTCATCCGTTGTTACCTTCAAGATAACCTCTCTT
>JAGAJD010000233.1 GCA_017626275.1 Lachnospira sp. | reverse complement strand
GGTTTTGGTGCCGACAACGTTATGACTTCGCTTATTTCAGGCGATGCCGACATTGGCTTTATGGGTTCCGAATCCTCAATCTATGTTTATGCCGAGGGAGCTTCCGATTACGCTGTTAATTTTGCACAGCTCACACAGCGAGCCGGAAATTTTCTTGTATCAAGAACACCCGACGATGCCTTTGACTGGCAGCATGTAAAGGGCAAAACAATTCTTGGAGGAAGAGCCGGCGGTATGCCTGAAATGCTGCTTGAATACATTTTAGCTAAAAACGGAATTGACAAGGACAAAGATGTAACAATTATCCAGAATGTCGATTTCGGCTCAACTGCTGCCGCTTTCACCTCTGATATTGCAGACTACACGGTAGAATTTGAACCCTCTGCAACACTTTTAGAAGAACAGGGCGAAGGCTATGTAGTTGCATCTTTAGGAGTTGACAGCGGATATGTTCCTTACACGGCATACTGTGCAAAGAAAAGCTATATCGAAAAAAATTCCGATACCATACAGTCGTTTACAAACGCAATCCAAAAAGGAATTGATTACTGCAATTCACACACTGCCGAAGAAATTGCAGAGGTTATTGCACCGCAGTTTACAGAGACAGACAAAACCACCATTGCAAAAATTGTAGAACGATATCAGGCACAGGACACATGGAAAAACGATACCATCTTCTCAAAGATGAGCTTCTCACTGCTGACAGATATCTTAAAAAGCAGTGGAGAATTAGATGATACCGTTCCTTATGAAAAATTAGTAATTACTGATTATTCCGAAAAAGCTGTAAAGTAAGCATTATTTCAACTTTTTCCTAAAGCCTTCGCTTCGTTTTGCATATTCATCTATAAGTGCAGAAACAGCTATACACATATATTTATATAAAGGCAGTACCATTGCCATCAACGCTGCTGTCATAATCCACTGCGTTGGTGGCAGTTCACATATTGCAAACACCGGCTTTAAAAAAGCAACGCTGAAAACAATTCCCGCTATCATAAGCACACATATTGCTGCTCTTATTCTGTCAAACGGCATACAAATCTTTATCAGTGCCGCAATTCCTACCGACAACATAACCATAAGACATATTGTTGAAAGCTTCTCATGCGATACTCCGACCGCACTTCCTGCCGTCATGAGCAGCGCCACTCCAATAAAATCAGTTAAAGCCGCCGGGAGAGCCTTAATAACCACATTAGTAAGAAAATGTCCGTGAATAAGGCTTTTATTGGGCTGCATTGCAAGCAAAAATGCGGGCATACCTATTGTAAATGCCCCAAGCAGCGATAACTGCGTCGGATATAGCGGATATTTATTTACAGCTATAAGCGTAAAGACAGTCATAAATATCGAAAACAGATTTTTAACAAGAAACAGCGAAGCCGAACGCTGAATATTGTTTACAACTCTTCGTCCCTCAAGCACTACTGACGGCATTTGCGAAAAGTCTGAATTTAAAAGAACAATCTGTGCCGCATTAGACGCTGCTTCACTGCCTGAAGCCATCGCAATACTGCAGTCTGCAGCCTTTAATGCCAGCACATCGTTTACACCGTCACCTGTCATTGCGACAACATTTCCATTTTCCTTTATAGCTTCCACGAGTATCTTTTTCTGCTCCGGAGAAACCCTTCCAAACACAGTATACTGTCCTGCCGCATTTTTTAAAGCGTCCCTATCCATTCCCGAAACATCAATATACCGTCCGGCCTGTGCAATGCCTGCCTTCTTTGCTACATTTGACGCAGCCTTCGGGTGGTCTCCCGATATTACCTTTACCGTAACCCCCTGCTTTTCAAAATACTCAAATGTAGCTTTTGCCTCACTTCGCACCGGATTACTTATTAAAATATAAGCCATTGGCTCTATCGGGCATCTCAAAGTGCCGCCTTTAAGAAACGGTTTGTTTTCCGAAACGGCTTCCCTGCCGCACTTCTCTATCGGATATCTTCCAAATACAAGTACACGTACACCGTCATTAATCCGCTCTGTAATATCAGCAGCGTATTTATTATAGTCCTCCAAAAGCACCATCTCCGGTGCACCTAAAAGATATATTCCGTCCTCAAATTCAGCGCCTGAATATTTTGTCTCAGATGAAAAAGGAAACGTTCTGACTGCACGCCTGTATTCACCGCAGTCAAAATACTCCTTTAAAGCTTTCATCGTAATATTATCAGAATCAAGATTATCCACAACATCACCAATCAAAGCATGCAGCGGTTCTTTATCCGTCTCCTCAAGCGGAACAATTTCCTGAACCGCCATCTTATTTTCAGTAATTGTTCCTGTTTTATCAACACAGAGAACATTTACTCTCGCCAGAGTCTCAACACATGCCATCTCATGTACAAGCACCTTTCGTCTGCCAAGCCTCATGACGCTGACAACAAGTGCAATACTTGCAAGCAGATACAAGCCCTCCGGTATCATTCCTACAAGCGATGCTATAACTGCCACAACACTCTCCTGCATTGTAAGTCCAAGAATAAACCGCTGCTGTAAATATAAAAAGATTCCTATTGGAATAATAGCAACTCCAATTACTCTTACAAGCTTGTCGAGAGAACGCATCATTTCAGTCTGCTGCTTTCTTCTTGAAGCCTTCGCCTCC
>JAGAJD010000232.1 GCA_017626275.1 Lachnospira sp. | reverse complement strand
TTTTTTCTTGAATGTTCCTTTGCATAATGTTCCGAATTTACAAAACCACTTCTTTTTATCAAAAGATAAGACGCATTTTCCAATGCACTTCCCAATTCATCTTCTTTCGGCAGTCAGCCTGAGAGAGTCATATATGTCTTTCCGCTTTCTGATACAAGTCTTTTGTGAAATTCATTACTTAAAGTTCCCGGCTGTAATTCAAATCTTCCAAGACCAGCGCTGCGTTTTCCGCCTATGCCTGATAATTCCATTGCTGACAGACAATCTTCAATCTCATACAGCATTTCTTCATTTTCATATCCGACAACAATGTATAATCCGCTCTGCTCCTTAAAATAATATGTTCCCACACGGTACGGCTTTGTCTCCTCTTCACCGCGTATATCTGCATTTACACGAATTGTATTACTTCCAAGTTCTTTTCTTAACTTCTCCGATTCTGCTTTTACATCTAAATTGCCTTTAAGATAAACGTCTAATAAATCTGCCGGAATATATGACAGCTTCTTATATGCTTTCTTAAGGGTTGAATTTCCACGTTCGCCATTTCCCTCAATCTTAAGCATAGGCTTCGGAAGATAATAAGTATCTCCTATAAATGGTAATGCGTCCGAAATAACAAATTTTTCATTGAAAGTCTGCTCAAGAAACCATTCCAGCCTGTCAGTTCCCTGTTTTAAAAATTCATGACACATTGCTGAAAAAAACGTATCTGCTCCTATTGTAAAGCCGGCGCTTTCCAACGAATTTTTTCCAAAATGCACTCCCGTTTTAAAATGTAATTTATATATTTTATATTCCATATATTATACACCCTTTAACTTTTCATTACAGTCCGCCATAATCTCATCTGAAACCTCTCCAATTACAACATCCGCCTGCAAATCATTGAACTTTACTTTTCCGTATCCCCTGCTTCCATGTCCTCCCAGATAATCGTACTGAAGCAGCTTCATTCCCTGTGACAGTGTTTCAAAATCTTCAACAATTTCATTTTCTTCCTCAACCTCATAAATAAAATCTATATCAAATTGTGAACCTCTGACAGCTCTTTCAATCTGTCTTGGATTGGCAACCGCCGTAAGCCTGTTAATTGAATTTTCAAACTTGACCTCCGTCATGCTCTGAAGCCCCTGCTCACGCAGTTCCTTATCATTACACATCACCATATCTGATATTATGATTCTGCTTCTCTTCAAACGTTCTTTTTTTGCCGAACCGAACAGTCTTATAAGCCTCTCGTCATCATCATCCGGCTTTGCCGGCATTTTGCCGTTACCATTATATGTTTTCGCCAAAAGAGTTCTCATTTTACCTTTTAAAGAACTTCCCGGTATCATTGGCAAATTTGTTCTTACGTCTTTTATAACCGGTGAATCCACGGCTCCTATCGCTGCAAATGCCGATGAACCTCCGATATGCATACCTGTAACTACTTCAATCTTCCCTGTAATCTGTATTTTTGCGTACATAATTCTTCCTCCCCGGTTAATCTCTGCCACCATAATATTTGTGATATGCTACCAATGCTTCCATATAACGTGAGAACAGGATAAAATTCTTCCTGCTTCCGTTAATCTCATTAATACACTCAATAATCTGCGCCTGTTCTACGAATTCCCGCACTTTTCTCTCGGTATCCCTTCCAACTTCGTACAAAAATCTCACCTTAAGATAATCAATACGCCCGCAGATTTCATCACTTAATTTTTCCTGATTCTGACTAAGCACTTCATTATAAATGTCCGAAGTCATAGCTAACAGATTCCTTAGCTTAGAAGTTGTCACCATCTGAACATTTCTGCCCTTATTATCTTTTAAGTTTTTCAGATAGAGAATCGTTTTCTCCGCTTTCTCCACATAATTCTTTTCTGTTATAATCATTCTGTCTCCTCCTTATCACGAAGCATATATGAATATAAAGTAATTGCTGTTTTTAACTGCCTGCAATCTTTTTCTTCTTTTATCCACTGATACATTTTTTTAGAAAATTCCTTATACTTCTGCTTTTTCTCGTCACTAACATCTCCATTCGGTTCCATTCTCGCAAGCAGATACGCAAATCTTGCAAGATTCAGCTTGTCCTCCTGCTGCCGCACAAGTTCCAGCATATGATACAAAAAGCTTTTTCCATAGTCCTCAGAATCATAAAGAAATTCATATATAGTCTTATACTTTTCTCCAATTACCTCATCAACAAAAATATTCCACGGATAGGTTGCATCATTTATATCAATATAATCACCTGTCTGCTCATCATATTCTTCATGGCTTACACCGTCAGGAAGAAATGTTACTGAATTTTTTCCCGGCATTGATTTTGAATCTTCCTCTAAACCGGCTACTTCATCAGCACTTACATGTATCGGAAAATCTGATTTATATATTCCAATTCCTGCCGATATTGACAATGAGCCTTCCGTATACTCACGAAACGCCTGCCCAATGTCAACTGCCAGTTCCAAAATATGATTCCATGCACCAACTATAAATAAATCATCACCGCCCGAATATACAATCGTTGCTTTTCTTTCCGCTGCTTCTGTTCCATTTACCGAATACTTTGGCTGCTTTAATATGGAATTGATATAATATTTAAAAAAAAGCGACAACTGACGTGATAATGTAGCAGTTCTTGACAATGTTACATATTTATCCTGCGTCTTTTCATTTTCAAAGCCTGAAACAAAAGTTTTGCCCAGATTGTCAACGTCCGCACGAAGAATACCTATTCTCTTAATTCCCTCCGACTGTTTCGCAAGCTCTTCAAATGTTTCACCTATCGTATAGTTGCCAACCCACAATTTAGAAGCCACATGCTTTCCGGTAAACATTTTATTTTTGCAGTAAACTCTCCTGAATTTTTTATCCTCCTGCATACGTTTCTTCAACTGTTCCTCATTTTCAGCACAAAGATATGCCCCGAATGGTAACGGAAGCGAGTTTTCATCTTCTGTATCTGTTACAACAAAGAAATCTGTATATAAAATATTTTTAGATATGGAGATAATAGCCCGGCACATCTCACATTCATTTTCTTCATTTAATTTGCCAAGCCTTTTACATATCTTACACTCCCTCGTATAGTCTGCCGCTTTCTTACTGTTTAAAAATACAATCTGCTGCGGAGTATATCTTCTTAATTTCTTTTCTGATATTACATCGCCGACTTTTTTAAACACATCTGCATAACTTCCTCTTGGCTCATTTCTTAAATCAGCAGCGCTGCACTGTGCATAGCCCATTCCAACATACAAAGAAATGTCAAACCGTCTCATAAGCCATTCATTTAATTCTTTCTCATATGACGCTATTATTTCTTTAACCTGCTCTGTATTCGGAAGCAGCATGTAGCAGTGTCCTCCGCCGGAATATATCAAATTGGCTCTTGATAATTGCAGACGCTCCAACAATACATCAACGATATGCTCCATCATTATTTCCAGATAAAATGAACGCGCCCTCAAATTTTTCAAAGCACCCTCACTGTAAATAGTATAAATAAAGTTCTGGATTCCTGATATATCCATAGAAAACAGCAAAAATGCTTTTTCTTCATAAAATTCTGACGCATTGACAAACAATTCATTTTTATAATCATCACGATTGTTAAACCGCAAAAAATCATATATACATGAACCGACTGCTGCCGTCAGCTTCATGTGGTCATACAGCGATATGTCAGCAAGCTCATCTTTAGCTGTTGATGATGGAACATATGAAAGATTTCCCTCAAGTATTTCAAGAAGTGAATTCAGATATGCCGTATTCCATTCCATGCCTGACAGATTACAAGTAAGATTCTTTTTTACAAGAAGATAAAAATGTTCATCAAACTTATTTTTCTTATCAGAAGGATAATTAATGCCTCTGCATTCATCTAATAACATTCCCGGCTGATAATACATTCTTTTATCATTTCCGTTTAATATATTAAATACGGACTCTAACGGCATTGAAATCTCAAAGCCCTTGTCCTCTCTGTCACCCTTTCTTCTGTCAGCCGCCGATGCAATGTTGTCTGCAATATACACAATATATGCAAATGAATCCTTAAAAACATCTGCACCCTTAAGCTCCGAACCGTGATGGTATTTCACTGCTTCAAGCACATTTTTACTTTCCAAATGCACCTCATTTT
>JAGAJD010000231.1 GCA_017626275.1 Lachnospira sp. | reverse complement strand
TCTGTCACCGAAAGACGGAGCGGAACCTGCCGCATCACGAAACGGTGCATAGAAAGAAGATGCGTATTTTACCGCATAAGACATAATCGGAATATTTTCATAACCATTTTTATCTAATGTATTTCTTATTGCAAGCACTCTTCCGTCCATCATATCAGAAGGCGCTACCATGTCAGCACCTGCCTGTACATGGGAAAGTGCCGTCTTTGAAAGCAGCTCTAATGTGCTGTCATTGTCCACATCATTCCCCTTTAATAATCCGCAGTGTCCGTGGGAAGTATACTCACACATACACACATCTGTAATCAGATAAAGCTCAGGGAACTTTTGTCTTGCTTCCCGCAGTGCTTTCTGTACAATTCCGTCCTCTGCGTAAGCGCCGCTTCCCACTTCGTCCTTATTGTCAGGAATTCCAAAAAACATAACACTGTTCACACCAAAGTTTAACAAATCCTCAAGTGCAAAAAGCATTTTGTCAATACTGTAACGGTACTGTCCCTCCATTGCCGGAATTTCCTCTTTGATTCCTTTTCCCTCTCTCACAAACATCGGATAAATAAGAGAAGAAGCGTCCACACGCGTCTCCCTTACCATTTTTCTCAAAATTGGATTCTGTCTTAATCTTCTTGGTCTTTCTATCATAATGCTCTCCATTCCGCCGCTTTCACGGCACTTTATAAATTTTTCTAATCTGATATTTTCTTAACAATCTCCATGAACTGTGCAAATTCATCTGCACCGCTGTTTTCTTTTACCTTATAAAAAAATTGTTTTACAATCTCACCTGCTGACTTTTTCTGCAGTTCTTTTTCTGCCTTTTCCTCAAATGCTTTAATTGTATCAAGACTGCTGCCAAACAGAGTATCCTTTAAAAACTGCTCCTCATATTTCTGCAAAATAGCCTCAGCTTTCGGAACATCGTCTAATTTAGCTTCATTATTCCTTTGCGCAAGCTCCTGCATATCCTCCATGGAATAATAAAAGGTATCTTCCTCCATGGCGATTTCTCGGTCAATATCCATAGGAACTGCCAAATCAAAAAACACACGCATTTTCTGCGTTTTCCTGCATTTTACAAAATGTTCTTTTGTAATTGTATAATGAGGACTTGATGTAGCACTGATTACAATATCCATCTTATCCAGCCACTCATACCGTTCCTCATATGGAATAACATGATACTCATAAGACTTATTGTGCAGCTCATGCGGCAGCTTGTCTCTGACTGTCACAAAAATATTAAGCCCCTCAATATCCAATGCATCTTTTAACACAATACTGCCTATTTTTCCTGAAGCACCGATAATCATTATATTTTTATTGTACGGTGTTTCATGACATTCCAACGCCTTTTTTAACGCAAGACCTGCCGTAGAAACAGACGTCTTTGATATTACAGTGTCGGTCTTTACCTTTTTTGCCGCAGTAATTGAAAGCCGGAACAAAGAATTAAAGGTGGATTTTGTAAACCCGTTCTCCTTTGAAAAATAATATGCCTGCTTTACCTGTCCTAAAATCTGATCTTCGCCAATCACAACAGAATCAAGACCTGCCGTCACACGAAATAAATGATGAACCGCACGTTTTCCCTGAAACCGCAGTAAATAGTCTGTCATCTGCGGAATGTTTTCCGCCCCTGCCGCTTCCAAAAGAATTTTCTGCATTTTTGAAAAAATCACATTATATTCATCTCCGCTGCAATAAAGCTCCGTTCTGTTGCAGGTAGACAAAATCACGGCTTCACTGATTTCCTTCTGCGATATCAGCTTTCCCAAAATCATCATTTTCTGTTCATCATCAAATGCAAACCTTCCTCGCACCTGTGTGGGTGCTGTTTTATGACTGATACTTAATAATTGTATGCTCATTTTCTATTGTCTTTCTAATATTATTTTACAGGTTTCCTCAATATCCTGCTTTGTATGTGCGGCAGACACAAACATTGCCTCATACTGTGCCGGCGCAGTGTAAATGCCTTTCTCCAGCATATACCAGAAATATTCGGCATAAGCTTTTGTATCTGAAGATGTTGCACTGTCATAATCCACAACAGGCATATCCGTATGAAATGCACATAAAAGCGAACCTATTTGATTTACCTGTAATTTTTTATGCTTCTTATCTGCCCAGTCCCTGAACGCAGCAGCTATTTTCTCTGCACTCTGTGCAATCTGCGTATAATATTCAGGGTGTGCCTTTAAAATCTTTAAAGTTTCAATTCCGGCAGTCGTGGCAATTGGATTTCCGGAAAGAGTTCCTGCCTGATAAACAGGGCCTGTCGGAGATACCTTATCCATAATCTCACGTTTACCGCCGTAAGCTGCAAGCGGCATACCTCCGCCTATAATTTTCCCAAGCGTTGTCATGTCCGGCTTGATTCCAAACATTTCCTGAGCGCCGCCAAACCCAAGTCTAAAGCCTGTAATGACCTCATCAAAAATCAATACACTTCCATATTCCTGTGTGATTTCACGAAGAAACTGTAAAAATCCCGGCTTTGGCAGTACTACTCCCATATTGGCAGCAACAGGCTCGACAATTATAGCCGCAACCTGATCTCCGTATTTTTCCATTAATTCTCTGACAGAATCCTCATTATTATACAGCGCAACAAGCGTATTCTGCGTATAGGCAGCAGGAACGCCGCCGCTGTCAGGAACAGACGTAGTAAGTGCCGCCGAACCTGCCTTAACGAGAAGTCCGTCAGAATGTCCGTGATAATTACCCTTAAACTTAATAATATCATCTCTTCCCGTATACCCTCTTGCTGTACGGATTGCACTCATTGTAGCCTCAGTTCCCGAATTAACAAGGCGCACTTTGTCCATAGACGGCATTGCCTCACGAATCATTTCCGCCAGAATGTACTCTTTTTCAGTCGGAGCTCCAAAGGTCAGTCCGTCGGCACAGGCTCTCTGAACAGCCTCTATTACCTGCGGGTGGGCGTGTCCTAATATTCCCGGTCCCCATGAACACACATAATCAATGTAAGTATTGCCGTCCACATCGGTAATATGACTTCCGGCTGCACTCTTAATAAATAACGGTGTCCTCCCTACTGCCTGAAATGCACGCACGGGACTGTTGACACCTCCCGGAATAACCTGCTTAGATTGTGCAAATAACTTTTCTGACTTTTCTATTTTCATTGCTTACTGTTCTCCTTCCCGACCTAAATCCTGCAATATAACCTCGGCAATTCCCTCTGCCGTATACCTGTCTGCTGTCAAAGCAACCGTCAGCCCTGCTTCTTCACATGCTTTGGCAGTTTCAGGCCCGATTGCCGCAATTTTGCATTTTCTGTTCTTTTCCGTAATCATGGAAGCAAATGCCCTTGCCGCCGAACCGCTTGCAATGACTGCATAATCCATATCTTCATAAATTCTTACTAATTCTTCTTTTCTGCGATTGTCCTGAACTGTCTCGTACAGACAGCAAACATCACAGAAAATATGTGCTTCCTTAAGCGCCTCTTCCAAAATATCCGAACCTGTCTTTCCACGGATAAGAAGACATTTGTCAGAAGCATTTAACTGCGGTATCCACTCCTTTGCAAGCATACGTGAACGATACTGCGTTGGAATAAAATCAGGAAAATACCCATAGGTTTCAAGTGCTTTTGCTGTGGATTCTCCCACCACTGCAAATTTCACATTGGCAAGTACTCTCCTGTCAGTTCTGCTTTCCGATAAGGCTGCAAAAAATTCTTTGACACCAGCGGCGCTTACAAAAACAATCCACTGGTATTCCTTTAGCTGCCCTAATAAATCAGAAGCTCCCTCCTGCCTGTAAGCACAGGTTTCTACAAGACTTATTGAGGCAGTTTCAGCCCCAAGCGGTTCAAGACACTTCTCCAATTGTGCCGTCATGCTTCTTGTTCCGGTGAGTAAAATTCTTTTTCCTGTCAGCGGTAACTGTTCAAGCCAGTTGATTTGTTCCCTGAGTGACACGACCTCTCCTACAACAATAATTGCCGGAGTTTTTAAGCCTGCCTCCTTTACCTTATCGGCAATTGTATACAAAGTACCGCTTACTGTTTTCTGTCTTGCAGTTCCGCCGCTCTGAATCACCGCAGCAGGTGTATCTTTTGATTTTCCGCCTTCAATCAGCTTTCCGGCAATCTCCCCAAGATGATTTAATCCCATGAGGAAAACGAGCGTGCCTTCTTCCTTTGCCAGTATGGAATAATCAACAGAGCATTTATTTTTATGTTTTCCCTCATGTCCCGTAATAATATGTACTGAAGACGCTGCTTCCCTATGTGTAACCGGTATCCCCGCCCACGCAGGAACGCTGTATGCAGAGGATATTCCTGAAACAATCTCATAAGGAATCCCATCACGCTTTAAAGCGAGCGCCTCCTCTGCTCCCCTGCCAAAGATAAAGGGATCGCCGCCCTTTAAGCGAACTACATAACCGCCCTCTAACGCTTT
>JAGAJD010000230.1 GCA_017626275.1 Lachnospira sp. | reverse complement strand
AGATGCTTTCACTTCCCTGTAAACAACCGCACCGCTCTCCTTTGAATACGCAACAATCTTAGGCATTTTCCTGCTCAGAAACAGATATATTCCCTCTGTCACAGAATATGCTCCTATATTATAAAATAGTATCAAATCTCCAATCGCAGGATTGTTAATCGGCAGATTTTTCACAATCACATCACCGACCGTACATAAAGAGCCGCAGATTGTCCACTTTGAATCCGGCTCATCAGAATCAAGCTTTCTTTTCTCCGCCATATCATAACCTGAAACACATTTGCCGTCTGCTTTTATAAATGTATATGCAGGAACTTTCATCGCCATTGTCTGACCATAATAATTAATATGGTTAATTCCACCGTCAATAATACAATAATTCTGTCCCTTATTTGTCTTTAAATCGGCAATGGACGTTGCAAACACGCCGCAGGTCGCCGCGATAAAGCGTCCCATCTCAAGTGTGATTTTATATTTGCCGCGTATGGGAGCTAAAAATCCCGCAAATTCCTTAAGCTCCTCAAAATCATTTTTAAGAGCTTCGTCACCGAAATAAGAAATCATAAGTCCCGGACCATATTCCAGTTCCTCGGCTTTCCAACCGTATTTTTCGAGCAGTCTGCCGCAGATTTCATCTAACCACTGAATTTCCTGCTGTATCTGCGACATTTTCTTTTTCTGCGTTCCCGTATAGCACTGGATTCCCTTAAAGCAGATATTATCATACTCGTCTCTGCCGGCAATAATTTTTTCCAGTTCTTCCTCGTCAACACCGAACTGATTGCCGCTTGTAACACGTACAAGTACAGAAATCCGTACTCCCGCTTCTTTAGCACATTCCTGCAAAAGCTTCAACTGTGTAAGCGATTCAACCGTGTATATTCCAACACCGCCGCAGTCGCCCATAACATGCTCGATATCTGCTTTTTCTTTATTAACGCCTGAAAGCACGATAGAAGCCATATCAACATTTTCTCTTTCACATATTGCAAATTCACCCGGTGAACACACCTCAAATTTTGAAACCTGTGTCTTCATGGCATCGACTAAAAACGGATTGGCTTTCATAGCGTATGCAATCTCAATATCCTGACCAAGAATCTGACGCATTGTACAAATACGTGTATTCAGCTCGTCCAAATCAAATAAATACATCGGCGTGCCATATTCCTTAGCCAGTTCTGTTATTTTAGAAATCTCAAGCATTTTATCTGCCCTCCATCAACGCATTTCTGTCTATCTTGCCGTTTTTTGTTATCGGCATATTTTCCACCTGTATAAATTCCTGCGGAATCATAAACTTAGGAAGCTTCTTCATCAATTCATGGGTGATAGTCTTTTTATCGGCACCACCCTCATAAAATCCGAGGATTTTATTATTTTCCTTATCAAATATACAGCACGCACGAACCACATTGTCCACCGCATTAATCGCCATATCTATCTCGCCAAGCTCGATACGGTGCCCCATATGCTTAATCTGGAAATCCTTTCTTGAAGAAAAATACAGTTCGCCCGTCTTGCTGTAATATCCTAAATCGCCTGTGCGGTATATGATTTCATTATATTTATCATTAAGCGGATTCTGTACAAATGCAGCGTCCGTCTTTTCTTTATTATTATAATATCCAAGTGTCACAGCCGTACCGGAAACACAAATTTCTCCCGGCTTATCTGCCATGTCAGGTGTTATCAGCTTATCTTCATCATCGAGCAGAAATACTCTCTCATTAGGGAACGCTTTTCCCATCGGAAGCGTCTCATCTAATTCAAATTCCCTGTCAACAATGTAGTATGTGCAGTTGCAGGTAATCTCCGTAGGTCCGTATACATTTACAAACATAGCGTCAGGATATACCGCTCTCCACTGATTGAGGTGCTTTACAGGCATAACCTCGCCCGAAAAGATTACCTTATTTATTTCTGACGGTATTTTATATTCAAAGCCTTTAAGCGTAGTTACAATACATAATGCGGAAACTGCCCAGATAAGAGTTGTAACCTTTCTGTCGTCAAGATAATCCATTAACGGCATCGGGAACGAAAACAGCTTCTTCGGTATAATCTGCATTGTCGCACCGGTCTTTAACGTTGAATATATGTCCTTTACAAATACGTCAAAATCAAACGGTGCCTGATTTCCAATCACATCATTTTCCGTAATGCCAAAGGTGTCGGTAAAACAGTCTATAAAATCTATTACCGAACGGTGGTTTACGATTACTCCCTTTGGAACTCCCGTTGAACCTGACGTAAAAATAGAATAAAGAGGATCAATATCAAGCGCCTGCTCCCTGATTGTATGTAAACGCTTCATATCTTCTTTGGAAGGCTCATATTCCAATAATTCCTCAACATGAAGCACTTTTCCACCAAAGCCTAATTTTTCCTGCTTCTTTGCTGATTTCTCGTCCACAACAATAAGCTCTGCACCCAATGTATCAAGAATCATCTGTATTCTTTCTGCCGGCTGTGACGGGTCAAGCAGACAATAAAAGCAGCCCGCCTTTGCAGCACCCATAAAAACGGCAAGTGCATTGCAGCTTTTATCCATGTATACAGGAACTGCACTGCGGGCAGAAACCTCCTTAGACAATACAGCTCCGATGCGCTCTGCCTTTTCTAACAGTTCTTTGTAAGTAAAAGCTGCTTTTTCATCTGCCACTGCTGTTTTTTCCGGCAGTCTTTCTGCCGAATTTTCAAGATAGTCCAAAATATTTTTAACCATCACTTAATCCTCTCTTTATTTTATATATCTGTTTATGTTACACTGATATCTATATGAAACAGGAAAGGAATTCCCATTATGAAAAAATTTAAACGTATCGCAGCATTAACCGCCGTAATTTTATGGGGTATGCTGATTATTGCAACTCTTATCACAGCATTTATTAATACAGAGACTGCCCGAACACTTTTTAACGGTCTGATATTTACGGACATCGTTTTCCCTGTCGTAATCTATGCCATGATGTTAGTCTATCGTTTTCTTAAAAACAAGGACAGCTAAACTTCTCTCTGCCCTTTATTGATGCAGGTATTTCCTGATAATTTTTGCTCCCGAACTGGTTCCAATCCGGTCTGCTCCTGCATCAATCATGGCTTTTGCCATATTCAGGTCTTTTATACCTCCGGCAGCCTTTACTTTTGCTTTATCACCTGCAACTCTCTTCATAAGTGCAACATCTTCAAGCAAAGCTCCCTGTGTGCTAAAGCCTGTCGATGTCTTTACAAAATCAGCCCCCGCAGCCACAGCCAGCTCACACGCTTTTTCTTTTTCCGAATTATCCAAAAGACATGTCTCATATACAAAATCCCGTTGTCCACAAACCATAAATACTCCGTGTTGTCACGCATTTTGTAGACCATCTCGTTATTTTTTCCGTCAGCGGTCATGCGATACAGGTATAGGT
>JAGAJD010000229.1 GCA_017626275.1 Lachnospira sp. | reverse complement strand
GACAAGTACACAGATAGTCTTTTCAACGCCTGTTGCACCGAGAGGTATTGATGTCAACGTTGAAATGCCGTCAGAGGAATAAAAAAATTATAAGAAATATAAAAAAACTGTCATCATGTTGCGGCGATGACAGTTTTTTTGTTATACTTAAAAAATAATATATGATGTGTAATCAGGAGGGAAAAATGGACTATCAGAATAAAGCGGTTGAAGTAAATAGAAATATTGCGAAGGTAATTGTCGGTAAGGAGGAAGTGACAAAGCTTGTGCTTACAAGTATAATTGCGAAAGGACATGTTCTGTTGGAAGATGTTCCGGGAACGGGAAAAACGATGCTTGCAAAGACACTTGCTAAATCTGTTTCTGCACAGTTTAGCAGAATACAGTTTACACCTGATTTGCTTCCATCGGACGTTACGGGAATTAATTATTATAATCAGAAAGCCGGAGAATTTGTGTTTCGTCAGGGACCGTTGTTTGGAAATATAATTCTTGCCGATGAAATCAACAGGGCGACGCCGAGAACGCAGTCTGCTTTGCTTGAGAGTATGGAAGAAAGGCAGGTTACAGTTGACGGCACAACATATGAATTAAAAGAGCCATTTATTGTTATTGCTACACAGAATCCACTGGAAACAGCAGGTACTTATCCACTTCCGGAGGCACAGCTTGACCGTTTCCTTATGAAAATTTCTGTAGGTTATCCGGGAAAAGACGGTGAAATTGAGATGATTAACCGTTTTCTTACGGAAAGTCCAATTGAAAAGGTGCAGAGTGTCTGTACGCAGCAGGATATTATAAATATGCAGCAGGAGGCAAAGTCGGTATATGTGCACCCGTCAATAATGTCTTATGTGGTGGATATTGTTGAAGCGACAAGGCAGCATGGGAATATTTCTATAGGTGTAAGTCCGAGAGGAACACTTACAATGATTAATGCGGCAAGAGCATATGCTTATATTGAAGGCAGAAGTTATGTTGTTCCGGAGGATATTAAAATACTTGCAGAGCCGGTATTTGCACACAGGCTTGTGTTAAAGCATGGCATGGCAAGACAGGATAACAGAACAGCTTTGATAAGAACGATTGTGGAGTCGGTAGATGTTCCTACGGAGGAGTGGGATAAATAATGGTTGTATTATTAATGTTGATTGGTGCGGGGCTGATTTATTTAATTGTAGAAAGACTGTATGCACAGTATTGGAATAAAGAGCTGACAACGGAACTTAAATTTTCAACGGACCATGCAGTTTGCGGAGAACAGATTGAACTGGTTGAAACGATAACAAACAGAAAATACCTGCCGCTGCCGTATGTCTACGTTAAATTTCAGATAGACAAAAGCCTGTTGTTTTCGGAAAATGACGGAAATTCAGCGGTTTCTGATAAAACGTACCGAAATGACGTATTTTCACTGCTTCATTTTCAGAGGGCAGTAAGGCGGATTCCGTTGAAATGTACAAAAAGAGGAGTTTATGGAATTAATGATATTCAGATTATTTCAACAGGTGCTTTTATGAATGATGTGCTTGCCATGAACTGCCGTCAGAATACGTCGGTTACGGTATATCCCAAAGCAGCGGATACCGAAAGGCTTGAAATTCCGTTTCAGCAGATGATGGGAAGCATTGAAAGAAACAGGCAGCTTTATGAAGATAAATTCATGTTTCGTGGGATTCGTGATTATGAAACGTATGACTCAATGAGTCAGGTAAACTGGAAAGCCTCTGCCAGAAGCGGTCATTTAATGGTAAACCAGTATCATGAAAGCGTATGTCAGGAAGTATGTATTCTTCTTAATATGGAGGCAGAAGGGGCGATAAGACAGGACATTTTATCGGAGGAGAGCATTTCCATTGTTGCGGGACTTGTTCAGATGTTTGTGGAACAGGGTATACAGACATCTTTAATCTCCAACGGAAGAGATGTTGAGACAAAAGAAGAGGTCTGCGTAAGATCCGGAAGCGGTCTGTCTCATATAAATACTGTAAATACCGTTCTTGCGGGAATTGCGTTAGAGCTTGAGGTGCGGGAATTTGCAGAGGTTTTAAAGGAGCTTGAGTATGAGAATATGCAGAGTACTTCTGAAACTATGTATATTTTGATATCACAGAATAAAAGAGATAATCTGAAAGCACAGTTTGAAAATATTTCACATAATCACGGTGTATGGATTGTTCCTTATCTTCGCGGAACGGAAAGCGGTGTAACACCTGATATGGAACATACGATAGAGTGGGAGGTGGATTATTATGAAAGATAAAAAAATATCCCATTTTATGCAGATTTTAGAGATTGTGATTCAGTGTGTTACATTTTTAAGTGCTGCCGCAGCTATCTATTTCGGTGCCTTAGATAAGCCTGATTCTGATGTGTGGAAATGTGTTATTATCATAGCTTTAGTTGTGATTGCATATATTTCAAGAAAAAAAATACATACATTTTCTGTTTTTATGGCGGTGCATATATTAATTATTGCATCTTCATTTATTGCAGGAACGAATGAGGGAGAATACTTTTTCTATTTTATTATTTTTGCACTCATTGCAGGATACTCTATACGTCTGAAAACAATTACACTGCAAAAAACAGATGTCAGCGGTATTCCTCTGCAGGATAATGATAATATGGATATCGCTGAAAGTATCGAAATGAAAAAAAATCTTTCAGCAAGTGAGCAGATACCGTTTTCGTTCTGTGCATTTATGATTATAGGATATATGGCAGGACATGCGGCGGGCAGACATATCATTATGAATACGGAAGTTATCCTGTTTGTTTTGTTTGTTTTGCTGCAGGTTGTGTATAATGATTTGAAAAAGCTGAATACGGTGTTTGTCACAAATAAAGGAAAGCAGCAGTTTCCAAAGGAACAGT
>JAGAJD010000228.1 GCA_017626275.1 Lachnospira sp. | reverse complement strand
TTATCGATGATTTTCTTGCAAACGGCTGTGCATTGCAGGGCTTGATTCAGATTGTGCAGTCGGCAGGTGCTACTGTTGAGGGTATCGGCATCGCTATTGAAAAAGGGTTCCAATCAGGCGGACAGATTATAAGAAATCTGGGATATCAGCTTGAATCACTCGCAATTGTTGACAGTATGGACGCTGCCACAGGCAGTATTAATTTCCGTCAGGAATAGATGAGGAGTGCAGTAATGAATAAAAATGCTGATATTAAAAATATTTATACGCTGGACGGAAGAGTTCCTGTTGCAAAGGCTGTTCCTTTTGGCTTACAGCACATACTGGCAATGTTTGTTGCCAATATTGCTCCTATTATTATTGTAGCCGGCGCATGCGGACTTTCCGAGTCGGACAAGGCTATGCTGATACAGTCTGCCATGATAATCGCTGGAATCGGTACGATGATTCAGCTCTATCCGGTATGGAAAATCGGTTCGGGACTTCCCATTGTAATGGGAATAAGCTTTACATTTGTATCAATCCTGTGCTTTGTAGGGCCGACCTATGGATACGGTGCCGTTGTAGGAGCCGTGCTTGTTGGAGGAATTATAGAAGGACTTTTGGGACTGTTTGCAAAATACTGGCGGAAGCTGATATCACCTATTGTAGCCGCAAGTGTTGTAACCGCAATCGGATTTTCACTGCTGTCAGTTGGAGCTGCATCTTTCGGCGGCGGAAACGGAAGTGAAGACTTCGGTTCTATACCGAATCTTATTTTGGGAACGGTTACTTTGATATGCTGTATTGGTTTTAATATATTTGCAAAATCTTACTGGAAACAATTATCAGTGCTGTTTGGTCTGGTGGTAGGATATATTCTTGCAATAGCTATGGGAATGGTTGATTTTTCTTCAATACAGGGAACTGCTGTTATTGCATTTCCGAAAATATTTCCGTTTAAACCTGTATTTGAACCGGGAGCCATTGTATCCGTAACACTGATTTTCCTTGTATCTGCAACAGAAACGATAGGTGATACATCAGCGCTTGCCATGAGTGGTTTGGGCAGAGAGGTCAATGAAAAGGAAATCTCAGGCTCTATTGCATGTGATGGATTTATCAGTACATTGTCATCGGTATTCGGCTGTATGCCAATCACTTCATTCAGCCAGAATGTAGGACTTGTTGCGATGACAAAGGTTGTAAACCGTTTTACAATCTTAATGGGAGCTGTAATTATGGTTCTGGCAGGAGTTTTTCCGATATTCGGAGCAGTTCTTGCAACGCTTCCTGATCCTGTGCTTGGCGGCTGTACCGTAATGATGTTTGGAACTATCGTGGTAAGCGGATTACAGATGATATCTGATTGCGGCTATTCACAGAGAAACATGACGATTGCGGCACTGTCACTCAGTATTGGTATCGGTTTTACGCAAATGCCGGATTTATTCAGATATTTTCCGCAGTTAGTACAAAATGTATTTGCCGAAAACTGCGTTGCAATAGTTTTTGTGGTTGCAGTTATATTAAATCTGATTCTTCCAAAGAATATGGAAGCTGTAAAAGAATAACATAATAAAAACCTGTATTCTTCAATTGCCTTTTCTCAAAGGTAGTTTAGAATACAGGTTTTTTCCTATTTTAAAACGGATTGAATAACACCACAGGCAATTTTATCGCCCGGATTACCTGACGGCTGGCTTCTGAAATCATCGGGCCGGCTGTGAATAATCACTGAACGCCCCATGATATCATCAATGGTAAAACGTTCGTCGTAAAATACTGTCCATGCAAAGCCGAAGCTGCTGAGAAGCGGCGGCATATCGCCTGCGTGGAAAGGGTGAAGCTGCCCTGTCGGATTAAAATGTTCCCCTGTCTGGTCAAACGGCTCAATACAGTTGCCAATTTCATGAATATGAAATGCATAAAAATTTGATGTCTGCTTGTCATTTGAAGTATCCATGCTGTCAGGAAGTCCATAGATTTCCGCCTCAACCAAAACTCCGTAATATGAAGTTCTGTAAAATTTAACTGTTCCCGTAATATCAGGGTTGCCGTCATTACCACGCATAAAAGCAACTGCGGCAGGAACATTTTCATTTAAAACGTTTAAAAAATTTTCAGAAGGTGTTGCTGTCTGCATAAAACCTCTTTATTCTATAAGAAACAGATGTCATTTCATTATATGCAGGAAAATAAAAAATGTGTACAATTATGAAACTTTTTTTGAAACTCACTCGTATTATTGGTGATGGGAGGTGCTAAGACAAAGGTGTCTTGTTGCTATGACAGAAACGAAAGAAAGAATTGAAAAGCTGTTTTGCGAGTATTACAGCCTTGTTTACAGAGTTGCATTTTCACAGATAAAAAATCATGCAGATGCAGAGGATATTACGCAGGAAGTATTTTTAAAGCTTTTGCGCAATGAGATGAAGTATGAAAGTATTGAACATGAAAAGGCATGGATTATTCGCGTGACATTAAATCAATGTAAGGATTTATTAAAAAGCAAATGGAAAAAGAGCAGTGTTTTTATTGATGCTGTACCTGAACCGGAGAAAATGTATTACAAAAACCCGTATGTCAAAGAAGATGAGACGTTGTGGGCAGTTTTGCAGCTACCTGCAAAATACAGAAACTGTCTGTATCTTTTTTATTATGAGGACTATTCAATCAAGGAAATTGCCGAAAGTCTGGAAATGCAGGAAAATACGGTGAAGACTAATTTAAGGCGGGGCAGGGAGGCACTTAAAAAAGTACTGTGATAAACGCAGAAAGGAGCAATTATGGGAATTGAAATAGGAGCAGGCGATTATCCGATAAGTTATAAAACAATGAGAACACAGAGAGAAACCGGCAGAACTGATAAAAATGATACTAAGTCAACACATGTGTTTAATAAATCTTCATCTATCACATTGCATTTGACCAATGAGCAGACTAACGGCAAAGCGTTAACATGTGTCGGCTTTCCAAACGGAGTAAGTGCTTCTGTTTATAAGGCGGAAGGCTACACAGAAGAAAACCCGCAATATCGTGTAAAATATTGGGACAAAAGCGGTGAAGAAGCGGAATACATCATAAACCCTAAAGAGGTAAATCCTGCAAATGCCGATTACATAGAAATGTTAGCATATTCTACATACAGTGATGTACAGGGATACACTTCAAATGCCTATGGAAAATTTTTAAGTGCAGCGGGCGGTATTAATGGCGAATTAACATATGATTTAAGTAATATTGATGAAAAAACTGATTTTATTTCGATAGTAAAAGAATTTATGCAAATGCAATACGATGCAAACAATTTAAACGGTTATCTTTCATATAAGCAGTTGTATGATTATATGAGAGGCAGCTTGTATAAATAGATTGATTATATGGAGGATAAAAATATATGGGCATTAATGGAATTGTGCCGACATATCCGATAGGCTATGAAGCAGTAAAAACAAAACAGACAGCGTTTGATAGTAATTTAACAAATAAAGTTATGAAATGTGTTCGCGTTGGAAGCAAAAAGACAGAGCTGTGTTCAGATGCATTGATGTCTTACGCAAGTCC
>JAGAJD010000227.1 GCA_017626275.1 Lachnospira sp. | reverse complement strand
TCATAAAATGCGTCACAGAATGTCGGAATTTCATACTCTCCAACACAATATCTTTGTACAAAGTAAAAAAGACTTTCTTTTTTTGTCATAACAGCCTTTACATTCCTCCTGAATATATAATATGCCAAAAATATGGCCACAGCACCTCTGATGCACTTCCGCCTTTTGCCCAAACAGTATCTACTTTGTCTAACTGCCACTGCCGCTCATTATTTTTTACAAAATAATATACCTGCCCGCTATCATAACCCTGTGTAACATAATAAACTTCAGCATTATTCTCCGTATAATTCAATATCTTATATGATTCTGCCTTTGTATCATTTGCATAAAAACTCCATTCACGATACCTGTCTCTAAATTCATGTCCATGAGAAATTGTTAAAATCTCATTATGTGCAAATGGTATTAACCAAACTAAAAGCAATACACCTGCTAAAATTCCTAAAGCAATTCCTATATATCGTTTTTTCATTTACTTCCCCTTTCGATGTAATCCATATAATCAGCACTTTCTCTTTCTAATTCCTCTGCAGCTTTCCTTATCGCTGCATCAACCTCTTCCTCTGTACTAAACGCATTAGGGCACATCTTATGATCACTCTCAAATTCCGAGAATCTGTCTACTGTTTTTGCCATTTTTTCAAAAATTCTAAATTCAGACTCCGTTAATTCATCTATCGGTCTGTCAGGATAATAAATGTCATAAAATGCGTCACAGAATGTCGGAATTTCATACTCTCCAACACAATATCTTTGTACAAGGTAAAAAAGACTTTCTTTTTTTGTCATAATAATCCCCCTCTTCCTTGAATTTGTATAATTTTACCATATTTTTATCAAAAAAACAAGAGAAATTGTGCAATTTCATCACAATTTCTCTTGTCCAACCTACTCTATACTCTTCAGCGCCTCCACCGGATTTATCCTATCCAATGCCTTATCAGTAATAAAATCTACCATCAGCGCAAACATAAGTGCAATTCCTGCCGCAATAAAATAACTTACAGGATAAATCGTTACCGCAAAATAAATTGACGGAAGCTTTAGTATGTACATCAGATATCCGCCAAACGCAACCCCAAGCGGAAGCCCGAACAGGATACCAACTAATGTAAGGATTATTGTCTCCTTATTGACATATAAATGTACCTCTCTGTCATAGAATCCAAGCACCTTGATTGTCGCCAGTTCACGCTCACGCTCTGAAATATTAGTCGTTGACAAAGTAAACAAAACAACAAATGCAAGTGCCGCCGCCAAAATAATCACAATATAGACAACCATATTAATCAGAGTAAATGCCTTAGAAAAGTCCTGTTTCAGCTCCTGTGTGCTGACAGATGATATAATACACTCCTCTCTTCCAAGCTCCTGCGCAAACTCCCTCTGATTTGTACAATTATCAGAAAAGTTTGCCAGTACGCCATTCGGCTTATATTCACCAAAAAATTTTTCATAAACCGACTGCGTCATATAAACCGTATTGCCGAGATAATTAACCACCTGTTTTTCTATGCAAATTTCTTTCTGAACCAGCTTAAGATTCTGTATAAAAACATTTTCTCCCTCGCTAATGTCCAAAACGTCCATAACATTATTAGTTAAGAATACTCCGCTGTTGTTTAACTCTACGCTGTTCCCGTCCATATCCTCAAGCGTAATATAATCTTTAAGGCTGTCATTTTCAGGCACAACAATCATCTGTATTTTCTGCTCTTCACCTGCTGCATTTTTCACCTTCACAGTCTCAACAAGAATATTAAGATACTGTGAAACCTCGTCCTTCTGCTCCATAAGTGCAAGCAGCTCATCATTATCATCTGCTGCTGCCATCAAATCATACTGATATATTTTTTCATATTGTCCGGGCATTAACTCCGTAACAGTATCCTTAATCGTAAAACCACACAAAAGCAGTGCCGTACAGCCCATAATTCCTGCCACGGTCATAAAAAGACGTTTCTTATAACGGAACAGATTTCTTGCAGTTACTTTGTTTAAAAATGAAAAACGATTCCATAAAAATGTGATTCTCTCCAATATAACCCTTGAGCCAAGCCTCGGTGCCTTTGGACGCATAAGCTGTGCCGACTTCTGCCGAAGCTCTGCATAGCAGGCTGCTATTGTTGCTCCAACAATTCCCGCCATAAATAATAAGATTCCGCCGATTCCATACACCACATCAAAACTTAATCGGTAAACCGGAAGCTGATACATTGTGGCAAATATTATAAATATAATCTCCGGCAATACGACAAAGCCTCCGATGTCACCAATCACTCCGCCTAAAAGACATGCTCCAAAAGCATATACTAGGTATTTACGCAGAATTTCGCCATTTGTAAAGCCTAATGCCTTATATGTTCCTATAAGACCTCTGTCCTCTTCTACCATTCGTGTAATCGTTGTAAGGCTTATTAAAATTGCCACAGTCAAAAATAATATAGGAAATGCCGTTCCAATCGCCTCGATACATGACGCATCGCTCTCAATGTTGCTGTATCCACTCAAAGAAGTTCTATCCTGTACATACCACTGCGCCATTTCTATTTCAGAAATTTCCCTGCGTGCTTTTTTAAGTTCTTCCTCCGCCTCAGCACTTTTTTCTGCAAATTCCTGCTTTCCTTCTTCTAAATCAGCCTCCCCTTCCAGAAGCTTTTCACGTGCCTCTTGTATCTGCTCTCTTCCGGCTTCTATCTGGCTTTCGGTTTCAGCCTCCGTTTTTGTAAGCTGCGTTACATTTTCCTCAAGAGTACTTCTGTTTGCTTCAAGCTCTGCTTTTCCCGCTTCAAGCTTTTCTCTGCTTTCCTTAAGCACATTCTCCTGATTTGCAATTTCCTGACGTGCAGCTTCCAACTGTTCTAAAGTCTCTTTTTTCTTCTCTTCAAACTGAGCTGCCTGACTATCAAGCTCCTGCAACCCTGTCTTTATCTGCGCAAGCTGCATTTCAAGCTGCAGTTTTTCTTCCTGCCCAAGATTTGGCTGCTGCAGCGCAAAGTTAAGCTGCTCTTTCGTTCCGTTAAGTTCTATTCTCTTCTTTTCTATCTCTGAACCTGCCGCCTCAAACTGTGCATTTGCTTCCGCCTCTTTTGCTGCAAATTCCTGTTTAGCTTCAAGCAGCTTACGCTCTCCCGCTTCAAGTTCTTTTTCAGGCGTTTCAAGCTGCGCTGCTGCTTCATCAAGACTTTGATAGCCCTGTCCTATCTCCTTCCATGCCGCCGCAAATTCTTTTTTTGCAAGCTGCTCCTTTTCCGTCAGATTCTGTTCTTCCCTGTCTAACTGCGCTTTCCCGTCCTCTAATTCCTGCTGTGCCTTAAGCAGCTCTTCCTCTGCCTCCGCCAACTGCGTATGCGCCTCATTTTCTGCGTCCTCAAGCTTTGCATACGCCTCATTAAGAAC
>JAGAJD010000226.1 GCA_017626275.1 Lachnospira sp. | reverse complement strand
GTATCCGGGAGCACAGGGCGGAAGAGCCGTTGCAAATGTGCTGTTCGGTGAGGTAAGTCCACAGGGACATCTTCCTGTCACTTTTTACCGCACAACGGAGGAGCTTCCTGAGTTTACTGATTATTCGATGAAGGGAAGAACATACCGTTATATGACGCAGGAGTCACTTTATCCGTTTGGATATGGTCTTACTTACACGAGCTTTGAATATTCTGATATGAAATGTACATATACGAAAGAAGCTTTAGAGGATATTTTAGCAGGAAAAAATGCAGATATAAGGGTATCACTTCACATTAAAAATACAGGTGAATATGACTGTACAGATACAGTACAGGTATATGTAAAAGCACAGAAGGCTGACAGTCCGAATCCGCAGCTAAAGGGAATTGCAAATGTATTTCTTCGTGCAGGAGAGGAGACAGACACAGAGATTGTGTTAAAGGCAGATGCTTTTGAATTGTATGATGAGAACGGAGAGACTTATGTTTATCCGGGAGCTTATACGATATATGCCGGTGGAAGCCAGCCTGACAGAAGAAGTGAAGAGCTTCTCGGAGTTAAGCCGTTAAAAGAGGAAATTGTATTTAATTAGAATATAAAAAGATAATCCCATGAAATTAAATGAAAATAGCTACATTTAATTTCATGGGATTTACTAATTATCTGTTATATTTTTCTTCGCAGTACATACATCTGTATACTTGTTTATCTTCGTCGGTAAGAATGAATATATTGTCTAATTCCTGTTCAATAGATGTGATACAGCGTGGATTTTTGCATTTGATTACATTAGTAATCTTCTTTGGAAGAGATAAGGATTTTTTCTCTACAATTTTTCCGTCTTTGATAATATTTACAGTAATATTATGGTCGATAAATCCTAACACATCTAAATCAACTAAATCCAGGCCGCCTTCAATTTTGATAATGTCTTTTTTGCCCATTTTGTTGCTTCTTGCATTTTTTATGATAGCAACACAGCAGTCAAGCTTGTCCAATCCAAGATTGTTATAAATCATCATGGATTTTCCGGCTTCAATATGGTCTAATACAATGCCCTCATTTAATCCGCCTATATTCAACATATTAATCTCCATTCCGCCGCTTTAGCAGCATTTTAATCTCCATTATACTGTTTTGTCCAATCCTAAAAGTGTCAAAATAAGTGCCATTCGCACATACACACCGTACTGTGCCTGCTTAAAATATGCGGCACGCGGGTCGTCATCAATTTCAACTGATATTTCATTAACACGAGGAAGCGGGTGGAGTACATACATATCTTTTTTTGCAAGCTCCATTTTTGGTTTATCAAGAATATAAAAATTCTTCATTCTTAAATAATCGTCTTCATTAAAGAAACGTTCCTTCTGAACTCTTGTCATGTAAAGAATATCTAACTGCGGCATAACATCTTCGAGACGTTCAACCTCTTCAAAGTCGATATTGTTGGCTTTGAGTACATCTTCACGAATATAGTCAGGAACGCAGAGTTCTTTAGGTGAAATCAGAATAAATTTTACATTTTTATATCTAATCAGTGAGTGAATGAGAGAGTGAACGGTACGGCCGAATTTTAAATCTCCGCACAGACCAATAGTAAAATTATCCAGTGAGCCGCGAAGTTCACGGATTGTCATAAGGTCGGTGAGTGTCTGTGTCGGGTGCTGGTGGCCGCCGTCTCCGGCATTAATTACAGGTATGCCTGATTTGCTTGCAGCTACGGTTGGAGCACCTTCCTTTGGGTGGCGCATTGCACAGATCTCTGCATAGCAGGAAATTACTCTGATTGTATCAGAAACGCTCTCGCCTTTGGCTGCTGAACTTGAATCGGCTGAAGAAAAGCCGAGAACGGAACCACCTAAATTAAGCATGGCAGCTTCAAAGCTGAGACGTGTTCTGGTGCTTGGTTCATAAAAAAGTGTTGCGAGTTTTTTTCCGTCGCAGCAATGGCTGAACTTTTTAGGGTCAGCAGCAATGCGCTGTGCGAGGTTTAATAAGTCATCAAGTTCCGCAACACTTAAGTCAAGCGGGCTAAGTAAATGTTTCATGATTTTCCTCCTTATAATTCTCTGTTACCTATTCTACTATTATTTACCGCAATTCTCAATTGTTATTTGTAAATTATTGTGATACAATATTCTATAAGCTTAACAGCATGGCTTAATATGTTACATGCAGGCAATAGGAGGAAAGAAAATGTCTAAAATTATATTGACAGGAGACAGACCAACAGGAAAGCTTCATTTGGGTCATTATGTTGGTTCTCTGCAGAGAAGAGTAGAATTACAGAACTCAGGAAAGTTCGATAAAATATTTATTATGATAGCCGATGCACAGGCATTAACAGATAATGCCGATAATCCTGAAAAGGTCAGACAGAATATTATTGAGGTGGCACTGGATTATCTCTCTGTTGGAATTGATCCTGCAAAATCTAATATTTTTATACAGTCACAGATACCACAGCTTACGGAACTTACATTTTACTATATGAATCTTGTAACTGTATCAAGATTGCAGCGTAATCCGACTGTTAAATCTGAAATTCAGATGAGAAATTTTGAAGCGAGTATTCCGGTGGGATTTTTTACCTATCCTATCAGTCAGGCAGCAGATATTACGGCATTTAAGGCAACCACTGTTCCGGTAGGAGAAGATCAGGAGCCGATGATTGAGCAGGCAAGAGAAATCGTAAGAAAATTTAATTCTGTCTATGGTGAAACGCTTATTGAGCCGGAAATACTTTTACCTGACAATAAAGCGTGTCTTAGACTTCCGGGAACAGACGGCAAGGCTAAGATGAGTAAATCTTTGGGAAACTGCATTTATCTTTCAGATACTCCTGAAGATGTTAAGAAAAAAGTCATGAGTATGTATACAGACCCTGACCATATCAGAGTTGAAGATCCGGGAAAGATAGAAGGAAACTGTGTATTTACATATCTTGATGCATTCAGCACAGAGGAGGATTTTAAGGAATTTCTTCCTGATTATGCTAATCTGTCAGAATTAAAGGAGCATTATCAGAGAGGCGGACTTGGCGATGTTAAGGTCAAGAAGTTCCTGAATAATGTACTCCAGAAGCAGTTAGAGCCAATCAGACAGAGACGTCTCGAGTATGAAAAGGATATTCCTGAGGTATATCATATTCTTCAGGAGGGAACTAAGGCAGCTTACGAAGTGGCACAGCAGACGTTAAATGAAGTAAAATCTGCAATGAAGATTAATTATTTTGATGATGAGGAGCTTATTAAGGTTCAGTCAGAAAAATACGGAAATTATTAAAGAAAAAGGACTGTTGTAGAGTTTACAGCAGTCCTTTTGTAAGTGAAAAAACTAGAGTTTTTTAATTACCATATTGTTAGGTTTGGCGATTTTTATTTCAGGTCCGTTCATGACAATCAGACCTTTATCAAAATGTATTGTAAAAATAGTTATTGTGTCGCCCTCATTATTCATTGAAAGAATATGCTTATTATCCGGGAAAATGTTAATAAATTTCGGATAGTCGCCGCTTATAGGAAGAGACGAAAGTGTACATAAAAAGCCTGTTTCTTTATCAACACTGTATGTTGTTACAGTGTTATCTCCTGCATTGGAGCATAAGCAGTTATTGCCGTCACACGAGAAGATAAAATGAGATGCGGCACTGTTTGATTTGTGATCCTTTCTCACCGTAAAAATGTTCTGAATAAATTCAAAACGTTCATTTTCACTGTTTGGATTATAAGAATATACATTTATATAGTTCTTTAATTCGCAGACAACGTATGCAAAACGTCCGTCAGGACTGAAAGTAATCTGACGCGGAGCAGAATCAAGCTGTGTACGGATAATTTCGTAGAGCTTTAATTTGCCTGTCTGGTGGTTAAATTCATAGACCTTAATCTGGTCAATTCCCAAATCGCATACGCATAATAATTCTTCATCGGGCGTAAATTCAGCACAGCTTATATGCGGTCTGAAATTGCGTTCTGCGACGCTTCCGATACCCTTGTGGAACAACTCCTCCACAATATCACCTACGGAACCATCTTCGTTAATACGGAGTACGGTTATCTTGCCGTCATAATATCCTGAAACAATTAAGAAGGTATCCTGCTTATTAATTGTAATGTGACAGCCTCTCATACCTCTTATTGTGTGTACGTTAATAGGCTCTAAATCACCGTCTTCAAGTATCCTGTATGAAGCAACGCCATTATCACAAATAGAATACAAATATAATCCGCTGTGGGAAAGTGTAATATAAGACGGATTGCCTAATTTGATTTCTTTACGCTCTTTAATGCGCCCCTTTTCAACGTCCATATCAAAGATATGGATACCTTTTCCGTCTTCATGTGTGTAGCTTCCAACATATGCAACATATTTATCACTCATAAGAATCTCCATTCCTGCGTAAGACGCAATATTCGTATATTTATCAAACCTTTTAATATCTACTATTTTAAAGCAAAAAAGGAGTGTTTTCAATATTTAAGTACATTTATTTATGATTTTCTCAATATCAGCATCGACTAAAACTGCATCGGGACCGATACAGCGGACGCATTTGAAAGGAATAATATATTCAATTTCCCTGCCAAACAGACAGAACAGCTTTCCCGGTCCGGGGACTATAAGAGCTTTAATACACCCGGTACATTCATCAAATTCAATATCTGCAACGCAGCCTAAAATTTTACAGTCACATGAATTTATAACCTGTTTATTTCGCAATTCACAGATACGCATTTTTATACCACATAAAACATATATTTATAAATTATATGCGGATATTAAGCTGTCCTATGAGAGATATTTTTTCATTGATCTTAAAGCACTTTTTTCAAGACGGCTTACCTGTGCCTGCGATATTCCGATTTCCTCTGCCGTTTCCATCTGCGTTTTACATTCAAAGAAGCGCATGTTTATAATATCACGTTCACGCTCACCGAGATTATTTATGGCTTCCTGTAATGCTATATGCTGTACCCAGTTTTCTTCTTTGTTTTTCTTGTCGCTTACCTGATCCATAATATATAAAGTATCGCCGCCTTCGGAATATACCGGTTCGTATAGGGAAACGGGAGTCTGGACAGCGTCCATTGCAAGTACAATATCTTCTTTGGAAACTCCGATTTCGGCAGCAATTTCAGTAATGGTAGGTTCTTTTTGGTTGCGTTTTGTGAGGCTTTCCTTTGTGTAGATTGCCTTGTAAGCAGTATCTCTTAAGGAACGGCTGACACGTATAGCATTGTTGTCTCTCAAGTAGCGTTTGATTTCTCCGAGAATCATCGGTACTGCGTAAGTGGAAAACTGTACTCCCTGCGTTATATCAAAGTTGTCGATGGCTTTAATCATGCCAACACAGCCGATTTGAAATAAATCATCAATATTTTCATTGCTTTGGGAGAAACGCTGTACGATACTCAGAACAAGACGAAGGTTTCCGTTGATAAAAGCCTCCCTTGCCTCCTGATCTCCTGATTTGATTCTTTTTAAAAGTTCTTCCTTTTCTTCAGATTTTAAGAGCGGAAGAGCAGCAGTATTTACACCGCATATTTCAACTTTATACCCAGCCACGTTTATCCTCCTTTATTAATGTATTTCATCATTAAGGATTGCCTTTTGTGTGTCATTTATACTGCTAAGAATATCCAATTTTTTTGTTGACCATGCAGTGATATTAAATTATAATAAATGTATATTTTTATGTTTGGAGGTAACGATTTTGAAGTGCCCGTTTTGTGGAAAGGATAACACTAAGGTAATAGATTCAAGACCTACTGATGACAGTGCGATAAGAAGACGGAGGCAGTGTGACGCTTGTGGCAAGCGTTTTACCACATATGAGAAAGTTGAATCAATGCCTCTGATTGTCATTAAAAAGGATAATAATAGAGAGCCGTATGACAGGGAGAAGCTTGTGGCAGGAATAGTCCGTTCATGCCATAAAAGACCTGTATCATTAACAGAGATTAACACTATGGTAGATGAGATTGAGACACAGATTTTTAATCTCGGCGAAAAGGAGATTCCTACAACTGCAATAGGTAAGATCGTAATGGAAAAGCTTAAGGATTTAGATGAAGTTGCTTATGTAAGATTTGCATCGGTTTACAGAGAATTTAAAGATGTCAATACATTTATGGACGAGATTAAGAAGATTCTAAAATAGAGAAAACTGGAGGAATGGTTGGTTGTTTTTAAAAAGATTTTATCCGAACCGCTATATGGATTCGGCATATGATATCCCTTATGACAGCTTGTATGACAAGGGTTACAGAGGGATTATTTTTGATGTTGATAATACGCTTGTAGAGCATGGTGTGCCTGCAAATGAGCGTGCAGTGAGATTGTTTGAAAAGTTAAGAGGTTTGGGATATAATACATGCATTATATCTAACAATAAGGAACCGAGAGTACAGCCTTTTGCTAACGTTGTCAAGTCACAGTATATAAGCAAGGCAGGAAAGCCGTCGCCTAAGAATTATATTAAGGCAATGGAGCTTATGCAGACAGACACGACGAATACTTTTTTTGTAGGAGATCAGTTATTTACTGATGTCTGGGGAGCGAACAGGGCAGGAGTCAAAACGATTCTTGTAAAGCCTATTGATAAGCATGAAGAGATTCAGATTGTGCTTAAGCGGTATCTGGAAAATATTGTATTACATTTTTATAAGAAAGAATTAAAGAAAGGCAGCATAAAATGAGAGACATTAAAGGAACGACAAGAGTCTGCGGATTAATCGGAAATCCTGTGGAACATTCCATATCACCGCTTATTCATAATACGCTTGCGGATTTGTGCGGAATTGACATGGTATATACAACATTCCGTGTGGAAAGAGGTCAGGTGCATACGGCGGTAGACGGTGCATATGCTTTAAATATACTTGGTATGAATGTGACGGTTCCTCATAAACAGGAGGTGCTTGAAAGCTTAGCCGAAGTCGATTCGCTTGCTGGTGCGATTGGTGCGGTAAATACTCTTGTAAGGACAGATAACGGATATAAAGGGTATAATACTGATATTTTGGGTCTTGGAAGAGAATTAAAGGAAGAGAAAATAGTCTTAAGCGGCAGTGATGTAATTCTGCTTGGTGCAGGAGGTGCAGCGCGCGCCATTGCTTTTTTGTGCGTGAGCGAGGGGGCAAAGAAGGTATATATTTTAAACAGGACAATGGAAAAGGCGGAAGCGATAGCCAAAGATGTAAATGCACATCTTAATTCCCATGCGGCGGAGGCGATGAAGCTTTCGGATTACCATAATCTTGAGGGAAATGATTATATAGTTATCCAGACGACCAGTGTAGGCTTATATCCTGACTGTGATGCGGCTGTGATAGAAGATGAAGATTTTTAT
The DNA here is from genome assembly GCA_017626275.1 of Lachnospira sp. Taxonomy (GTDB): domain Bacteria; phylum Bacillota; class Clostridia; order Lachnospirales; family Lachnospiraceae; genus Lachnospira. The sequence goes on along the minus strand of JAGAJD010000226.1, from coordinate 53 downwards.
AAAAAGGCTTTAGTCGGTGTTGATATTATCTATAACCCTGCACAGACAAAGTT
>JAGAJD010000225.1 GCA_017626275.1 Lachnospira sp. | reverse complement strand
CAAAATACCATCCGATGTTGACAAGAATAAATGTCCTTACTATCTTAACCAGATTCCATGCCTTAGAATCGGGATTGATATGAGTTTTCTTAAAGCCTATTGCATACACAGGCTCCAACAGGCTGCTTACTGCAATAATAATGCCGTTATACATACCGTATGCAATAAATTTCCATGCCGCACCATGCCATACACCTACAACAAAAAATATCAGCAGATTTGCAAGACATATAGGAAGTACTTTTCCAATATTATTTCCAAAATGTTTTTTACTCCATTTTCCGAAACGGTTCATATATTTTGATAATGAAAACGGATAAAAAATATAATCCTTCATCCATGCACCTAGCGTAATATGCCACCTTCTCCAAAATTCACCGATAGATTTGGAAAAGAACGGCTGCCTGAAATTCTCGTCCATTTTAATTCCAAACATTTCCGCAGTACCGATAACAATATCAATACCTCCTGAAAAATCCGCATAAAGCTGTACACAGTACAAAAGCACGGCAACCAGATTATACCAGCCGCCATAGGAGGTATAATCATTAAATACGGTATTTACAAAACCTGATACTCTGTCAGCAAGCACCATTTTCTTAAAAAGACCCCAAAGGATTCTCTGCAGTCCATACTGAATTGCTGTAATAGAAAATGAGTGTCCCTCATAGAGCTGATGTGCAAGCCTGTCAAAACGCCCAATCGGTCCCTGAAGAAGCTGCGGAAAAAATGAAACAAATAACGCATACTTAAATACATTTCTTTCCGCCTTATATTTTCCCTGATATATATCAATTATGTAACTCACCGACTGGAATGTATAAAATGAAATTCCAAGCGGCAGAATAATATTAACAGGCTCAAGATACTGCCCGTGTCCGATTGCCAGCACAAGAGCATCAATATTTTCAATCACAAAATTTAAATACTTTACGGCTCCAAGAAGACCAAAGCAGAGCAGCAGCATTAATACTACAATGCGCCTTTTGTTCTTCTTAGTCTTTTCCTTATAAGCTTTTTTAGCCTCTCTGTCGAGAACTCCCTTATTTTCTTCAAGATATTTTTTACTCTGCTCATTAACCGTTTCAAGCGCAATGCCGCCGATATATGTCACAAGTGTCGTAAATACAAGAAATACGGAGGTTTTCACACTGAATGAAAAATAATACAGATAACTGAGTATCAAAAGCCATACCCACCGTACCTTTTTCGGAATCACATAATATACGATAACCCCAACAGCAGCAAACAAAAAGAATTGAAGTGTTGTAAATGACATTTTAATATCCCTCCCAAGCATTTCCCGTAGCTTTTGTATAATCTGTCTTCATCGTGCCATACATTTCTTCAAATGACGAATAAAAATACTGACTTCTGTCAAGCTCTCCGTCCTGTGCGTCCTTTAAGAGTTTTCCAAGCACGGCAGAATACTCCTGTGCAAGTTCTCCTCCCATATGTCCCTCTAAATCACCGTAGTCTATATCATCTCTTGGAACCACACTCATCAGCGCAAGATTAAAGTCATAATATTCCACTCCCCATTCATCAAATGCAGTCTTTAAAGTATTATGTACCCTTTCCATACCTAAGGTTTTCATCGCAGACGGTGCAATAGGTGAAGTTACACATATTATCTTAATATTCTTTTTATTACAGTAATCAATAATTCTCTGAAACTGTTCTCTCACATTCGGATCAATTCCGGCATACTGTCTTTCAATCCACAAATTAATGTAATCAGCTCCGCCGGGCTTTCCACCAAATGTAATACGATAAAAGAAGCCCTTTCCCATATATGGTCCGTCAGCACCTTCAACCTTGCCGTCAACACCAGCCGCTTCAATATGATAATTCTTATAACCTTGCGTTCTCTTAACCTTTAAATTGCGTTTAACTGACTTTGGCGAACAATCCCAGCTTAATCTCCTTGTGACAACATTTCTTATATCTATGCTATCCATTTTATTCCAATAATATTCAAGCTTAACATCTAAATCAGTGATATTACGGCAGATAAATGCTTCTGTAAAATATGCTGTCGGCTGTGCTTCAACCCAGTACTGATAATCTACATCAATAATAACCGTCTTTACATCATTACTGTCACATGCGTCCTTTAGCATATAATATGAGTCATCTACCGTTGCCCCCGGAACAGCAATATTTAAAGTATTAGTTCCAAGCTGTTCATCGATAAAATCAGGAGATATCGCACTTCTTGCGTGTGAAGCGCCCAAAACCAGCGTATCGTAATTGGTTTCTTTCTTATTCATCTCATGCAGAATAAATCTTACATAGCCCGACGGTGCAAAGCAATAATCACACACACCTAATATCAGCGCAAGACCCGCAAGAAATCCCACACATTTTATGAATGGCATTATCTTTTTCATCTTTTCATTCCTCTTCTAATAACAACAACAATTTTTCAGCGGCATTTTTCCAACTGTATCCGGTAAGCACACTTTCAGGATTTCCCACATTCTCCTTCAAAAGCTTTTCCAAATCGACATTCGGATTATCAGGATTAATATAGTGGGCAGCATTTCCAAAAATCTCAGGAAGGCTTGCCCTTTCTGAGACAATTATCTGCGCTCCTGTGCTTAACGCCTCAAGCGGCGGAATACCAAAGCCCTCATAGTATGACGGAAACAGAAATGCCTTACAGTGCTTCATAAGAGCCTTCGCCGTCCGGTCAGATGCAAATCCCGTATAAATAACATTGGGATATTCTTTAAAATCAGCTATTCCTTCAAGACCTTTTCCCGATATAACAAACTGCCTGTCAGGATTCAACCTTGCCGCACGAAGCACCCATTCGGCATTTTTATTCTTATTGGCAGATGTCAGTGTATAAAAATACTCACCCTTTGCCAAATGCGGATTCTGAATAAACACACTTTCATCTTCTTTAACTTCCTTAAAATGCTGCCAGCCATTTCCGATGACCGTAATCTTTTCTGCCGGAATCCCCAAAAGTTTCTCTATTCTCTGTTTTGAAAATTCAGAAACAGTAATTATTTTTTTTGTTTTCTTTTTAATTCTTCTATATACCCGCAGAAACCATTCACGCTCCTGTGCCGGAATCTCATCAACATACGGAAAAACATCGGCAGTCTCAGCATAGCACACATCATGAAGACATACAATGCCTTTAGGTGCTGTCATTGAAACCTCATTGCACAAATTTACGGGAGTCATGCCATGCAGACGCGCAAAACTCCCAAATACAACCTGTGTCCAGTATTTTGTTTTTTGTGAAATAATAACTTTAATATTCCGGTAGTCCGGTACTTCCTTTGCATCTGCAGGAACCAGAATCGAAATATCCAGACCGCTGCATATCTTATCAAGCTCATTTAAAATCTGATATGCATACCTGTCTACCCCTGATGACATTGATGACAAAAATCTGCCGTCAATAAGATATTTAACTTTTTTCACTTTCTTCCCTGTTCCTCTAACTCTTCAAAAAACCGCCGATACTTTTCCACAATAACATTCCATGCAAAATGATCCATCACATAATCGTGACCATTCTTTGCCATCTGATTTGCTGTTTCCGGATTATTAATAATATAGTCAACCGTTCCCGCAAAGTCATAGTAATTATTAAAATATAATCCGCCATTTGAACAGCTCACAAAATTTCTTGTCACATCACACAATTCATGGACAAGCACCGGTCTGTTACACAGCCAGCTCTCCATAATAACAAATGAAAAGCTTTCATTCTTTGAAGGCTGGCATAAAAGCTCTGCTGCCGAATAAGCGTCATATTTGTCCTGAATATCCACAAATCCCAAATCAATGATATCGCCGGCAACTTCCATTGGAAGCTTAACCTCACCGCCTCCGATTAATACAAGCTTCAGATTACCTCCATTCTCAAGCTTATATCTCTTAAAATAATCAAGCAGAGTATAGATATTTTTGCCCTCGTCCTTGCGTCCTGCATAAAGTATAAACGGCTCTTTTATATTAAATTTATTTCTGAAACGCTGCGCATCATAAGTAAGCTCTGTGTCAACTCCAAGCCCCATTACCTCTGTCTTTACACGTGTAATATCACATAACCTGTCTGTGAGGTCCTCCTCCGGCTGTGCATTGAACAACATTCCCGCAACATTGGAATAAACCTCCCTGAATGACTTCATATGTGCATAGCTCTCATCATGGAAACATGGAATCAGCACCGCCTTGTCCATACATTCCTGCACTCCATGGTAAGTTGTACCGAACATATACGGAATAAAGACAAAAAATGAATAATTATCTTTATTTTCCCTGATATATTTATATAAGTCAGGACTGTTTATCATTTCCTTATGAAAGGTCTGCTCCTCCTGTTCAGTGAGCGTCCCCTTCTGCATAAGCTTTGCATTAACAGCGTCAAATGCCGCAATATTGCGCTTTCGGATACGAAATCTTCTGATTGGAATGCCAAGTTTGCTCTTATACACGCCCGGTTTGTAATAATCCTTATTCCAGTCTGCCGTGAACTTTTCAACGGTAGTTGTAAGAATCTCAATATCCATTCCTGCCATAAACAGATGGTCTGTAATTCCCCTTAACGCAGCCTCCGCACCGCCCGGAATATTATCACCATACCACGGTGCCACAAATGCAATTCTTTTCATACTCATTACCCTTTACTTTTCACATACCTGCTCTACTATATCTGAAAATCTGTTTACAATTTTATCCCATGTGTAGTTATCCTGTACGTAAGCCTGTCCGTTTTTACCCATAATCTCTGCCGTACACTCGTGTTCAAGAATATAATTAGTACAGCCCTCAAACTCATAATAAGATTTGTAATACAGTCCGCCGTTGCTTCTTACGCAATGTCCTTTAAGCACATCGCATCGTCCGTTTACAAGTACAGGAACGGAAAGCGTCATCGCCTCAAGCACGACGATTGACAAACTTTCAAACGGCGACGGCATAATAAGAAATTTTGCGCCCGACATTACATCAAACTTTTCCTGCTCGCTTACAAAACCAAGACTTATAATATCCTCGCTCTTTGGAATATGAATAACTGGCTTTCCCATCATAACAAGCTTTAAATCATTTTGATTTTCCTGCTTATATCTTAAAAAATAGTCAAATAATTCCTTACAGCCCTTCGCCTCATCGATTCTTCCCGCATACACCATATAATTCGGTATATTTCTCTCTTTTTTAAATTTCTCCGAATCAATATGTTCAGGAACTTCGACTCCGCTTCCGCCCAAGCCGTCATTATTAATAATATGTGCGTTGTTAAACTTACGCTCCACAAATTTTTTCTCTTCCACTGTCAGATAAAAAAATGCCTTCGGCATCTGAAAAAGCTTCTCAAATGTTTTCAAATAAATCGGCGGCTCATCATGTGCCGTTGAAATTAAAATTGCCTTATCCTTTACCTTCGGAAGCCCCTTTACTGTCGTGTAATACAGATAGGTCATAAAAATAAATGCTTCGTAATCGTCTGCGTGGTCTTCAATATACTGAATCAGTTCAGGAACGAGCGGTCCCTGCAGATCAAACCACTCCTCCTCCTGCTCCATAGTGTGCGCCGGATTTCCGATGACTTTTCCTGAAAACTTTCCAAACTTATTTAAATCCCTCGGCTTTTCAACACCAAAACGCTTTACCTTAACACCGTTTATAACCTCTTCATCAGCGGTGTATTCATTTTTCCATGTAGTATATTCTATCGCCTTAGTTGTAAGCACCTCGATATCATAACGATCCGTAAGATGCTCTACAAGCTGTCTTGACAGCAGCTCCGCACCACCGTTTACTTCAAGACCGTATCTCTGTACAACAAATGCCAGCTTTCTTTTCATAACAATTCCTTTCAGCCGTTAACAAACTTCTCTAAAAACTCCCTAAACTGTTTTTCAATAACCTGATTATCAAAATCACGAAGTCTTTCCTGCTGTGCCTTTATAATCTGCTCTCTCAAAGAAGTATCCCTGACAATACGGTCAATCACTCCGGCTGTCTCAACAGGGTTCTTCTCTTTAAGAACAAAACCGCCATTTCCCAATGTTCCTTTTATTGCGGAAGAATCATATGCCACAATCGGTACATTAAAATACATTGCCTCGACAAGCGGCACACAGAAGCCCTCATGCTCGCTCTGACATAAAAACACATCTGCAACCTTATAATAAGCAAGTATCTCATCAAATTTAATATGTCCCGGAAAAACAACGTCCTCAAGTTCAAGTGCATTTATATAGCTTTTCAATCTGTGATAATACCGCTCCATTCCGTTATGCGAGCCAACAAGAATCAGCCGTGACTTAGGATTATAAAACTTCTTATAATTATAAAAAGCTCTGATTACGTCCTCCTGCTTCTTATTCGGTGCAATTCTTCCCGTAAATAAAATATTTGTATAGCCGTCAGAATACTTACTTATAACCTTAGCCGACGGCGTCTTTTTATAATCATCAAATGGAATAAGTATCGGAAGAACATCTATCGGACACTTATATCCCATATTAATCAAATCTTTTTTATTATATTCTGAAACAGCCAGACAATAATCCGTCTTATCAGAAAGATACAATGCTCCCTCTAATCCGCTCTGACAAAGCTGTGCCGACTTAATGCTGTATTCTTCAAAAAAGTAAGGTGGTGTAATATTGTGATAAATCACAAGCTTTCTGCAACGCAGCTCTCCCATTTTGTAATTGAGCTTTGTTCCCGTAGACAGGTGGTAAATAATAATATCCTTATCATTCAGCTTCGGAAGCTTTTCCACAAACTTAGCCGTTCCCTTCGGCAGTCTTGAATCAATGCTTTCCGCAAAAATCTCCGTTTTATAACCCATCTTCTTTATAACCTTCTCCAACGCCAGTGTATCATTGCTGACTGCATCACCAAACGACAGCGTCGGAAGCAACTGATAGATTTTCACTGATAATCCTCCTATAACAGTAGATTAACCCCTGCTGTTTCTTAATTCCTCTTCCAATTCACGGATTCTTCTCTCACACTTGTAAATCTTCTTCTCAAGCTCCTCAATTCTTGCGTCATCGTCCTGATATCTTCTTACTGTCTGTGCCGCAACTCTCGTTGTAAGCTCATTAAAACGGTTCTGGTCGTCCACAAGCGGCTCAACATAAAAGCATACCATTTTTCTGATAACCTTTTTAACAAATGTAATCAGCTTGCCAATACCCTTTCTTGTAGACGAAATATCTCTGTATGCAAGGACTGTTCTGCTCTCGTCCATCATGGAAATATCGTCAAGATAGTCCTTCATATCAAACGGCATTTCCGTGCCGCCGACAAGACATGCTATGTCACTGAACGGAATCTCATTATCTGTATAGCCTTTGCTTTTAATCTCCGCCCGGATTTCTTTCATAATATCTTCAATGTTAATCTGTTCCATACTTATCT
>JAGAJD010000224.1 GCA_017626275.1 Lachnospira sp. | reverse complement strand
TGGCAGATATCCTGAGATTAAGGGATTAGATTATGAGTTATTTGTTAAGCAGATACAATGGATGAAACAACATTTTCATATAATAAGAATGGAAGAATTGACTGCGGCATTTGATGGTACATATGAACTGCCTGACAATTCAATGCTTCTTACATTTGACGACGGATATATAGATCATTTTACAAATGTGACGCCGTTGCTTGCAGATGAAGGGATTCAGGGTTCATTTTTTATCTCAGGCAAGACATTTTGTGAGAATAAGTTATTAGATGTCAATAAGATACACTTTATTTTAGCATGTGCAGGGACGGAACAGCTTGTAGCAGATATTAAAAGTGAGATGAATTATTACAGAGGAAGTGAATTTGATATACCTGCAACTGATGAACTGTATGAAAAATATGCAGTTGCAAACAGGTGGGATAATAAGGATACCATTTTTGCAAAGAGGATGTTACAGACAGTACTCCCAGAGAAACTTCGCGGAATAATTGCGAGCAAATTATTTGCAAAATATGTAGATTTGCCTGAGGAACAGTTTGCAAGAGAGTTGTACGTGAATGAAAAACAGCTTAAAGCAATGAAAAAGCTTGGAATGTATATTGGTGTGCATGGATATGACCACTACTGGCTTGCGAATCTTTCTAAGGAAAAGATGGCAGAGGATATAAGTAAAGGCTTAGAGAGCCTGTCAGGAATTGTGGACTCTAAGTATTGGGTAATGAATTATCCATATGGTAATTACAGTGATGAGGTTATTGACTATATCTCTAAAAATGGATGTTGTTTGGGTCTTTCTGTTGAAGCCGGGCTTTGTGATGTTTCAGATGGTAAAATGCGTTATAGGGTACCTCGTTTTGACACCAATGATTATCCGCCGAAGAGCAGGAATTATGAAAATTATAAATAATGGAGAGATGTATGAATAGATACGATGAACGGTACGATTTCTATTTTGCAAAGGCAGAGGATATCGATGACATTATGGAGTATATAGATACTGTATGGAAAAAGGGACATATTCTTGCAACAGACAGAGAATTTTTTGAATATGAATTCAGAGATGGTGAAGATGTACATTTCCTGATTGCAAGGGATAGATTGCACAATAATATTATAGCAGCAATTAACGGATATTATCCATGCTCTAAAGATAAGGAGCATTTTGATATATGGGGTTGTATGTGGAGTGCCAGAAAAGACAATCAGGATATGCCAATGCTTGGTGTTGAGGTTGGAAAGCGCTTGTATAATCTCGGACACCGCAGTGAAACAGGGCTTGGAAATAATAAGAATACTGCCGTGCCGATTCAGAGACGCTTTTTTAAGGATAAGACAGGTAAGTTGGAACAGTATTATATGCTTAATGAGCAGACAGAATATAGAATTGCCGATATTAAGGAACCTGTATTTTTAATCGGAAAAGAATACGATAATAATCGGTACTGCATGAAGCGGATTACGGATTTTAAGGAAATAGAAGAAAACTTTGATTTTACAAGATTTAAGGAAAATGTGCCATATAAGGACGGCTGGTATATAAATAAGAGATTTTTTAATCATCCGGTTTATACATATGAGGTGTATGGAATTTACAATAATGAGTGCGGAGCAGATAGCTTAATTGATGCATTAATTACATTCAAAAAGGTTGTTATCGGGGAGCGCAGTGTCTTAAGGCTGGTAGATTTTACAGGAGATAAGGCAGTTATACCATATCTTTATAAGGATTTCAAAGGGATTATGACACCGGAAATCGAATATATTGATTTTTACTGTTATGGGTTTGAGGAAGATGCTTTGAATAAAGCAGGATTTATAAAGAGAACTGGGCAGGATATAAATATTATTCCGAATTATTTTGATCCGTTTGTTAGAGAAAATGTAGATATATGGTTTAATACAACACAGCAGGAGGGAATTACTATCTGCAAAGCGGATTCAGACCAGGACAGACCAAACAGAAGAGTCTAGTTTGGCTGCGTGAGATGAAGAAATAAGTAACGAGGAGTGCTATGGAAAATAAGGTTGGGCAGAAAAATGCAGTGATTACAGGAACAGGAAGAGGAATAGGAAAGGCATTGGTCTATGCATTTGCAGAAGCCGGCTATAATATATGGGCATGTGCAAGGACACAAAATGCAGAGTGGGAAGAAGAACTGTCACAGTTGTCGGAGCGGACAGGCATATGGATTAAGCCGGTGTATTTTGATTTGTCAGAGGAAGAAGCAGTCAAGGCAGGCGTGAAAAGCATTTTAAAGGAGAAACTTCCGATAGATGTGCTGATTAATAATGCAGGAGCTGCACACGGCGGACTGCTTAACATGACTTCCATAAGCAGGATGCGGGAAATCTATGAGATAAATGTCTTTGCACAGGTGCAGATTATTCAGTTAATTTCAAGGCAGATGATGAAGCACAAAAAAGGTGTGATTATCAATATGTGTTCTGTGGGCGGAATGGAGACGAATCCGGGATATCTTGCACATGGCTCAAGCAAAGCTGCATTGATATGGATTACAAAGTCATTGTCAAAAGAACTGGCTGACTACAATATTCGTGTAAATGGTATTGCACCGGGATTAATTGACACTGATATGGGAAATTACAAATCACAGGAGGAAATTGACAAAGTGCTTGCGCGAACTGCCATGCACCGTATGGGGAAAACGGAAGAGGTTGCAAAAGCTGCATTATATCTGGCGTCAGAGGAGGCGTCGTATGTGACCGGGCATATTATGGTTGTGGATGGAGGAAGATTATGATACAGAAAGAACGTGTTGAAAGATTAACACAAATGTCAAAGAGAATGAGACTTGCGGCATTAGATATGGCACTGGCATCGGGAAATAACGGCTCACATCTTGGCGGAAGCTTATCTGCAATAGAAATTTTAGCGGTGCTCTATGGTGATATTTTAAATCTTGATGTTAAGAATCCGTTGAATCCTGACAGGGACAGATTTATTCCGAGTAAAAATCATTGTGTGCTTGCACATATTCCTGCACTGGCAGAGGCAGGATTTATTGAAAAACAGGAGATTCTTGAATTTCAAAAGGACGGCGGACGGCTTACAGGTTATCCGAGACGGACTGAAATCGGACTGGAGTATTCGGGAGGAAGTCTTGGAATGGCGATTTCTGTCGGAATTGGTATTGCGTTGAATGCGAGAGAACATCATAGAAAAACGAATGTTTATGTACTTATGGGAGATGGTGAATTAAACGAGGGTTCTATTTGGGAAGCATTTATGTCAGCGGCGCATTACAAGCTTGATAATATTACTGCAATTATTGACAGAAATCATTTGTCTTATGACGGAGATACGGAAGAAGTTATGGGAATTGACAGCTTGTATGACAAGTTAAAGGCATTTCACTGGAATGTACTGGAATGTAACGGTCATGATGTGAAGTCGCTGCTGGAGGCTTTTGAAGCCAGAAAGAAAGGGATGCCAAACATTATTATTGCAGACACAGTCAAAGGAAAGGGCGTTTCATTTATTGAAAACAGACCGGAGTGGCACCATCATCGTCTGACAAAGGAAGAGTATGAACTTGCGAGAGCAGAAGTATTGGGAGGAGAAAGCGTATGAAAGTGACATCGGCAAATATAAGAACCTGGGCAAGGCTGGGACAGAGAGGCGCTTTTTTTGCAATCGCAATGCCGGATATAGCAGCAGAGAAGGAAAATCTCAAACTTCTTACCGCAGATTTGGCACTTTTGTCAGGCATGGATAGATTCAGGGCGGCATATCCTGAGAAATTCTTAAATGTGGGAATTGCTGAACAGAATATGATTGGCATTGCAGCAGGGCTTGCAATGGAGGGTGATTGTGTATTTGCAACTACATATGCCTCTTTTATTGCAGTTAGGAGCTTAGAGCATGTAAGGCAGCACCTCTCTCATATGCAGTGCAATGTAAAGATAGTGGGTTCGGCAGCAGGCGTTGTGGCAGCAAAGTCAGGAGTATCACACTGGGCGACAGAGGATTTGGCATTTATAAGAGCACTTCCGAATATGACAGTGCTGTCGGCATCAGATAGTCTTGAAGCAATTAAAATGGCAGAATATGCTGCAAGTGTGGATAAACCAGTGTATATTCGTTTAAGCGGGGGATTAAACTGCCCGATTGTTTACAAAGAGGATTATGATTTTGAAGCGGGAAAGCTAAAGGAATTAAAAAAAGGAACTGATATTGCGGTTATTGCGACTGGTCTTATGGTAGCGGAAGCGTTGAAAGCCGCTGAACTGCTTGAGGAACAGGGGATTTCCTGTGCAGTTATGAATATGCATACGATTAAGCCGCTTGACAAGGCAGGACTTGAAAAGGTGTTTGCGGAATATAAGATGATTGTGACTGTTGAAGAACATAATATTATAGGTGGAATGGGAAGTGCTGTAGCGGAATATAAAGCAGGATTTTCAAATACACCGAGACAGGTGTTTATAGGATTCCCGGATGCTTTTGCAAAAGCCGGTTCACAGCGGTTTGTATGGGAGCAAAATGGGCTGACCGCAGAGCAGATTGCAGAGCGTATTAAAGAGGAACGGAGCAAAGTTCATGATTGAAGAATTTTATGAGTTAGAGCCATATGAGCTGGATAAAGAAGCGAAGCGGAAGCTTCTGACAAAGGAATTAATTGAACTGACAGAATATCATAAAGAGCATTGCACAGAGT
>JAGAJD010000223.1 GCA_017626275.1 Lachnospira sp. | reverse complement strand
TTTCCAAATACATTTATCAGCTCTTTCGCAAGCGCATTTCTACTATCTTCTCTCATATACTCGCTTACAGGTATTGCCTCGTCACCCTCCGGCATACCTGAATACAAAATTTCCGTAATATTTCTTAAAAATGCAGCCGTTTCTTTAACATCTCCCTGCGGATTATTAATCATGCCTGTGAGCGTCTCTGCAAATACGTCAGGCAGGTTATTTAACTGCTGTGACATATTATGCTCATAATGCGTATAAGCCTCAAACTGCTGAATATTTTCCGCTGTAACAGGCATATGCAGCTTTACAAGATTAGCGATTGTATCAAAATTCGCATCAGGAAACTTCTGAATATTTTTCATCATTTCACTAATTGTAAACGAATCAACAGGCATATTCTGCTCAAGCAGATGTGCTACAAGCTCCGCATTACTTTCATTGTATGCAATTCCCGCCGCTTCCAAAGCCTTCTGTACCAGCACCATTTGCTGTGCGTCACCAAAAAGCGGTTTCAACGCTATAAAATCACCTGTATTCTGCTGCACGATAAAGGTCATGGTCTGCCCTGCCTGAAGCTGCATTTCAGCCGCTAATTTTGCCAAAATATTCTGACCGTCCGGAAGCGTCAATGTAACCTGCTGATTACTAACACTGCTTACCGTTCCCGTCAAAGTATCACCTGCAAGCATAGCTGCAAGTGCAGGTGAAGTGACTGCACCAGATGACGTCACACCGCCCCTGTCAGCCTGAACATTTTCCAAAGACTGACTGTCCATACCTCCTGAACCCGATACTATATTCTGAAAAAAGCCCGAAATATTAAATGCCATAAACAAACCATACCTTTCCAAAGCATTTTAATTACTTTAAAATGTTTTTCAAAAATGACATTCTGTGAATCGGACATGCTCCATACTCTAAAATTGCCTGTGTATGCTGTTTTGTTCCGTACCCCTTATGTTTTGCAAAGCCATACTCGGGATAAAGCTTATCATAATCATACATCAGTCTGTCCCTTGTCACCTTTGCCATAATACTTGCAGCACCGATAGTAAGGCTTTTGGCGTCTCCTTTTATAATAGGAACCTGAGCAATATCTATCCCCGGAATTGTCACAGCGTCATTTAATAATATATCGGGCTTTACCGTCAATTTATTAACAGCTTCCCTCATAGCTTCATAGGTTGCCTGCAAAATGTTAATCTCATCGATTCTTTCAGGCGAGGCTATACCTATTCCTATACTTACCGCTTCACGGCTTATAACCTCAAACAACTCCTCACGCTTTTTTTCACTAAGCTTTTTGGAATCATTTATATATAAAATGCGGCAGTCCTTTGGAAGAACTACTGCACCCGCAACAACAGGTCCTGCAAGCGGTCCTCTTCCCGCCTCGTCAATACCGCAGATATACTGGCAGTAATCATATTCTTTTTCATATGCACATAAACTCTCAATGCGAAGCTTTTCAGCCTCAAGCTTTTCCTCTCTTTTAATCCTTGCAAGCTCCGCTTTTGTAATTTTTTTATCTGTACTGTTATCCATACTAATCCCCACTTTACTGTGCGTCAGGTGTTTCTAATGTAATTCTTCCAATTCTTCCGCTTCTGAAATCATCTAAAATAATTCCTGCCGCTTTCTCATAATCAACCATTGCTCCATGCTTTAAGCAGCCGCGTCTTGACGCAATTTCTTCTAAAACCCGCAACGCTTCCTGCTCTTCATTTATCTGATATCTCTCGGCGAGCTTGCCCGGATATTCCTCAAGAACAAATTTAACCGTATCCAATGCCAGTTCATCAAGATTTAATATCTCGTCATTCATTGAACCTATCATTGCAAGCCTTTTGCCGACCTCCTGATTGTCAAACTTCGGCCAAAGGATTCCCGGTGTATCTAAAAGCTCAACATTCTTATTAAGCCGAATCCACTGCTTTCCCTTAGTCACACCCGGCTTATTTCCTGTCTTGGCACACGCTTTTCCTGCAAATGAATTAATAAATGTAGACTTTCCAACATTAGGAATCCCCACAACCATAGCACGCACAGGCCGGTTCTGTATTCCCTTTTTCTTATCTCTTTCTATCTTTTCCTGACACGCAAGTGCAATCGTCGGATTAACCTGTTTGATTCCAGCACCGCTTCTTGCATTAATCTTTAAAACATAAAAATTCTTTTTGGTAAAATAATCAATCCACTCTGCATTTTTACTCTCATCTGACAAATCAGATTTATTAAGAAGAATAATTCTTGACTTATTCCTTGCAAGCGTATCAATGTCAGGATTACGGCTGCTCATCGGGATTCTTGCGTCAACAACTTCTATCACAAGGTCTATAAGCTTAATATTCTCCTCCATCATTCTTCTTGCCTTTGTCATATGTCCCGGATACCATTGATAATTCATTCTTTTTCTCCATTTCTACAATAGTTTTACACGCTTTAAAGGATTCATGATAAACCACACCGAACCCACAATATCTTTTTCATGCACCATGCCGATATTTGCAAAACGGCTGTCCTCACTGTTATTTCGATTGTCTCCAAGCACAAAATATTCATCTTCTCCCAACGTAATCTCATTTGACGCTATACCCGATGTAAGAATATTGTCCTGTGAGACATCATTTTCAAGAAGACTTCCGTTAATATATACTCTGCCGTCTTTAATCTGTACTTTCTCTCCCGGAAGTCCGATAACACGCTTAACGTACACCTTATTTGATTTTACGTCAGGCAGCTGAAATGCAATTATATTAAAACGCTTAGGCTTGCAAAAAGCGTATGCAAATCTGTTAATAAGAACAGTATCCTCGTTTTCAATAACAGGCTGCATAGAACTGCCTGTTACAATCGTCCTGTCACATGTGAAAAGAGTCAACGAATAAGCAAACAATATAACAATAAGAACATCTGCAACAGTCTTAAATATTTTTAGTAATTTTTTATTTTCCTGATATCTTCTTTGAAATGTGACCATATGTACCTCATTTTATTCTTAAATTATGAACAAGCTACGCTTGCTCCGGCTCGCTAACGCTCATTATATCACACGACCTAAAAAAAGGACAGACACAATTTAAGCGTCTGTCCATAAATGCTATTGAAAAAACTATCTTACTAATTCTTTAACCTTAGCAGCCTTACCTGTTCTCTGGCGTAAGTAATTAAGCTTAGCACGTCTTACTTTACCACGTCTTACAACATCAACCTTTTCTACGATTGGTGAATGTAATGGCCATGTCTTTTCAACACCTACACCGTTAGAAATCTTTCTAACTGTAAATGTAGCACGTACACCTGTACCCTGCTTCTTTAATACAGTTCCCTCGAAAACCTGTGTTCTCTCACGGTTACCTTCCTTAATCTTAGCAGATACTCTTACTGTATCTCCTACGTTGAATGACGGAACTTCAGCCTTCATCTGAGCTTCTTCAATACTCTTAATAATATCGTTCATGTGTGACCTCCTTAATATTCGGATGTTCTTAATACAATCTATGTAACAGAGGACCATCTCTTTTTCTCACAGCTTAGATAGAATATCACACATTTTTTATAAAAGCAAGCATTTTTTACATTAGTTCATCATAGGTCCGTTTTTAGCGCCGCTGTTGAACTGATCAAAATCACTAATCTTATTCAATGCATCCTGCATAATTATGTAGTTTACAAGTCCAAGACCGAATAACTGAAGTACAAGGAATAAAATGTTAGAGCTTCCGCCACCCGGCATACCTCTCATTGCCTTCGCATTATCCATTCTTTCGCCCTGCTTGTAAGCCCAGTATATACCATAAATGTTACATGTAACAATGGTGAGAAGTAATGCAACTCCACCGCTTGCTCCCTGTACATCATTTGATACATTCTTCAAGTCATCTGTAAGTACTACAAACCAATAAAGTCCGTAGATACCACATGTAACGATTGAAAGAATAATCGCTACTGCAATGTTTCTCTTTGCAACTGGCATTATAAAATACCTCCTTTAGTTAGTATAATCACGGAAGCTGAAAGCTTCCCGCATATCATATACAATTATACATAATACAGTTTATTTTGCAATACAAAATATAAACAAAACATAAAATTTGTTACTATATTATTAAATCAATATATCCTAAGTACTATCAGTTATTTAAATCAAGCAGCCCATCAAGCAAATGTACCGTCACAGTCCCTGCCTGCATATCATGTGCAAGGATACACTGGTCAATTACAGGAATGAGAATCACCTTATTATCCTCGGTAGTGACCTCATACACATTATTAGCTCCCGTCTCAAGCACCTCCGTGAGTGTTCCGAGCTGCTCTCCTGTATCCGTAACAACCTTAAGTCCTATCAAATCACAGATAAAATACTCTCCCGGCTCACATTTTACGGCATTATCCCTTGTAACCATCAAATCCTTCTTTACAAACTGCTCTATATCATTAATATTATCATAATCTTTAAATTTCAAAATTACATACTGTTTGAAAAATTTTACGGACTCTACTTCCAATTCAATTCTTTCACGTCTTGTTTCAATTACACAATGCTTAAGCTTTTTAAATCTCTGCGGGTCGTCTGTCGTAGGAAATACTTTTACCTCACCGCGTATGCCATGTGTGGAAGTAATAACTCCAACCCTCAATAAATTCTCCATTACGCTCTCCATTCCTAATAATATTTTTTATATGTTAAAAAAGCCATGCCGGCAATATCTGTGAAAAATTTCACATCTATACTCAACATGGCTTAATTTATGCAAAAACTTATGCCTTTACATTAATTATCAATTTCTACTATGACCTTCTTGTCAGTCTTTGATGCAGCTGCTGAAACAACTGATCTGATAGACTTAGCAATTCTGCCTGATTTTCCAATTACCTTACCCATATCGGACGGGGCAACCTTTAAGTCGACTATGATGGCTTTATCTTTTTCAGTTTCAGTCACAACAACTTCTTCCGGATTATCAACTAGTGCCTTAGCGATAATTTCAACTAATTCTTTCATAGATAACACCTCCACTAGTCTCTTACTTTTCAATACCAGCCATCTTGAAAAGCTTACCAACAACCTCTGTAGGCTGTGCTCCATTTGATAACCACTTCTTAGCAAGTTCAGCATCAATGTTCAGCTTACATGGATCATAATTAGGAT
>JAGAJD010000222.1 GCA_017626275.1 Lachnospira sp. | reverse complement strand
TCCAACCAGCTCTGTAAGCTGATGTTCAAGCACTCCTATAATCTTTCCCTCGCACCTTTTATCGCCCTGCTTTTTGCGTGTGATAGTAACCTTCACCTTGTCCAAATGAAAAGCCCCGCCGTTATCAGACTCCTGAATAAAGATATCTTCGTCCCAGCCTTCAACCGATACAAAGCAAAAACCTCTTCTGGTACTTTCGTAAATTCCAATGACTGCCGTATTATCAGGCTTTCCGTATTTGCCTTTTTTTGAAACGCCTATTGTTCCGTCACTTACAAGACTGTCAAGCACCTCCTGCAATTCACTCCTCTGCGATTTAGGAATCTGGAGCAAAATTGCAATCTCTTTAGTCTTCATCGGAACATAAAATTCATTTTCCAATATAAGCTCGGCAATCAGTTTTTTCCTATTTTCAAACTGCTCTTTATTCATGTCCTCACCCCTGCCTTTCAAAAGTAAAAAACGCCCTTAAGTAAACTCTCAACTTAAGGGCGTCCTATAATTAAAAATTAATATTCAATATAGCTGCCAAAACAAAGAAAGCAATGCCTAATATTTTTGTAATTAATACAAGCTTTCCTTCCATTGAACGGCCTTTATTCTTACCCCAGTAAGTATCAGCAGCACCGCTGATTGTACCGGATAATCCTGTCTGCTTGCTTTCCTGCATAAGAACTACAACCGATAATGCTATACATACTAATACGAAGATTCCCATTAAAGCGATTCTGATAGTATCAGCCCATGACATTCCAAACATCTATTACACCTCCTATTGTATCTAAACTAAAGTATTTCTATTCATGCTTAATAACTGCACATTACTTTGATTATAACACACTATAAAAAACATGACAATACAATTTTTACTAATTCTTCTTAACTAAAAGTGATTCACCTGTCATTTCAGCAGGTTTTTCCATGCCCATAATATCAATTAAAGTAGGTACAATATCACACAGACGCCCGCCGTCCTTTAATGTATAATCACTGTCATAATTTACAAGAATAAACGGAACCGGGTTAGTTGTATGTGCAGTAAACGGCTCATTTGTTGAATAATCAACGAGCTGCTCTGCATTACCATGGTCTGCACAGATAAACATAGTTCCGTCAACTTCCTTAATCGCATCTACTGCTTTGCCTACGCATGAATCAACTGTCTCTACCGCCTTAATAACTGCTGATTCAATACCTGTGTGACCTACCATATCAGGATTTGCGAAGTTGATAATAATTACATCATATTTATCTGACTTAATAGCTTCAACAAGCTTATCACATACTTCAGGTGCGCTCATCTCTGGCTGTAAATCATATGTTGCAACTTTCGGTGATTTTACGAGAATTCTGTCCTCTCCCTTATTAGGCTCTTCCACACCGCCGTTGAAGAAAAATGTTACATGTGCGTATTTTTCTGTTTCGGCAATTCTTGCCTGAGTCATATCATTGGCTGCAAGAAATTCTCCAAATGTATTAGTAATCTGCTCTTTCTTAAATGCAACGCTCTTATTGCCGATAGTTACATCATAATCCGTAAAACATACATAATGAACCTGCTTTCTTGCGCCTCTGTCAAAGCCTGTAAATTCATCATCACAGAAACATCTTGTAATTTCTCTTGCTCTGTCAGGTCTGAAGTTAAAGCAGATTACTGAATCGCCGTCTTTAATAGTAGCTAAAGGCTTTCCGTCCTTCTTTATTACAGTAGGTACTACAAATTCATCTGTCTTGCCGTCATCATAAGAATTCTGGATTGCACATTTTCCGCATGCCGCTTCATTTCCCTCACCGTTTACAAGTGCCTTATAAGCAGCCTCTACTCTGTCCCATCTGTTATCTCTGTCCATTACATAGTAACGTCCCATAATAGAAGCAATCTGTCCAACTCCGATTTCTTCCATCTTATCGTACAAATCACTTATATACTGCTTGCCGCCGTCTGTGGCTGTATCACGGCCGTCCATAAAACCGTGTACATAAACATTTGTAAGTCCGTTTCTCTTCGCAAGCTCAAGCAGTGCATATAAATGTGTAATATGGCTGTGTACACCGCCGTCTGATAAAAGACCAAATAAATGTAAATCCGAATTATTCTTCTTACAGTTCTCAACTGCCGCTAAAAGTTCAGGATTTTCAAAGAAATCTCCGTCCTCTATGGACTTTGTAATTCTTGTAAGCTCCTGATAAACGATACGTCCTGCACCCATATTAAGGTGTCCAACCTCTGAATTACCCATCTGTCCGTCAGGAAGTCCAACTGAAAGGCCGCTTGCATATCCCTTTGCAAACGGATATTCTTTCATCAGCTTGTCCATAACAGGCGTATTCGCTTCTGCAACACCGTTTCCTTTAGTATTATCATTCAAACCATATCCATCAAGTATCATTAAAACTACCGGTTTCTTACTCATTCCATTTCTCCTTCTTGCATTCTTAAATTTCACATTGTTGGTCAGTGTACCAAAGCAATTATGCATAAAATATACCTAGTGCAACGGTTTCTAATTAACTGCACTTTATCAGGAAACCGTTGCACTAGTGAATCATATCATATTTTACAGCAAAATAAAAGTATTAATTATATGCGTTTGAACAAAAATATTAACAGTTCAATCGTATTAGGATATTGGAAGAATCCCGCAAGTCTGCCGTTCACTAAAAAGAAAGCCTCAAATACCGGAATCCTGCTCATACAAAAAGAAAGACTGAACACAGACATGATACCACTTCATAAAATACCCCGAAAAAAACGGAGAAAGCAGCATCAACAAAAGTAGCGGATATATAGATACCTTTGGAGAAATATCTGAATTAAGCATAGTATTACCTCAAAATTCCCGTGTCTTTATCAAAATAATAATCTACTCTGTCAAGGTTCACCCAGCCTTTTGCCATTACTCCTGTCTGATAATTTCCTCCGTCAATGGAATCAAGCCAATACCATGTGTTACTTGCAGGGTCATAGATTTCTTTTCCTCGTCCCTACAAGCCCTGACGAACACCATTTTCATACCAGTACTCATTGCCGTCAATTTCATACCAT
>JAGAJD010000221.1 GCA_017626275.1 Lachnospira sp. | reverse complement strand
TTTTTAGTGCCGGAGGAAGTTGTAACGGCTGAGAATCTTGTTTACGGAGATTGGGAGAGCGTGAAAGGAAGAGAATCTGCTGCGTATAAGAATGGTGGGTTTAGGGTGTATTTAAATCAGTAGAGTTTTATTAAGGAGTGAACGGACATGAAATCAATATTTAAAATGGAATTAAAAAGAGCGTTTTGTAATAAGCTCTTTTTGCTGGTTGTTGTTGTGGGCTGTGCGATGGCAACGGCTGCCTTTTTTACAACGAATGCGTGGGTTCTTACAAAGGCATGGTGGTTTGATTATCTCCCTCAGACACAGCAGGGGCAATTAATGGCATCAAAAGTACAGACTATGGATACGGCATTAACATTATGGATGCCAAATAGGGGTTCGGGAAGTCCTTTCTATTATCTTTTTATAACTATATTACCGATTCTTGCAGCCATTCCGTATGGTGCTTCGTATCTTACAGATAAGAAGAGCGGTCTGGTTAATCAGATTACGGTGAGAGCAAAAAAGAGAGACTATTACCTCTCTAAGCTGATTGTGACATTTTTAAATGGAGGTGCAGTGGCTGTAATTCCATTACTCTTTAACCTGTTGATGTGTATGTGTTCACTGCCGTTAGGAAAACCGATATATGCAACGCTGTTTTATCCGGTAAAGGATTTTCATGTGCTGGCAGATATGTACTATACAAATCCGGTTTTATATCTGATTATTTATTTCATATTTATATTTTTTGTATATGGGCTTGTAAATTGCATGTGCCTTACATTTACATATTTGGAAGAAAATAAATTTGCGATTATTCTTACGCCTTTTATACTCGTATTTTCTGAATATGTTTTACTAAACTATGGTTTAAGGATGGGAAATTATGCACTGTTTTGGTGTGCCAGCCTGTTTTATTTTGAAAAGCGGGCAGCAGCAGCAGTTGTGTGTCAGCTTGTGGTGCTGTTGGCAGCGGCGGCAAGTTATTTGATAAGAATAAAAAAGGATGTGTTGTAGGTATGAAAAAAAGAAGAAAAATCATTATTCCGGTGCTGCTTGTATGTCTTGCGGCAGGACTTGCAGCGTGGATTGGTTATGTCAACAGTGGTATATTTCCGTCTACAAAGATATATATGGTAGCTCAGGGGGAGTGGATGGAGAATGAAACCACAAAGGTTCGTGTTAATAAGGCAACGCTTTATAACAAAGAGCAGTGGGAGAGTTATATTAAGTCACAGGGAATTAAAAAGGAATCACAATTTGTAGAGGAAAATAAGGATATGGGATATTCCATGAGTTATTCGGAAGATAACTATTACATATTGGTGATGGATATAGATATTTGTAATACAAAAGAGGAAGAGCAGAAAATTCTTCCTGAGAGCTGTATTACTTTGACTAATGGGATTTATTCACGGGGAATGTATAAGGATACATATTATTCTTCTGTATTGCAGGGAGGCAATGGCAAAAGTGTGTACCGCATTGATTTAAAGCCTAATGAGGAAGCGGGGGCAAAGTGTGTTTATGTATTTGAAAAGTGCCCTGAAGAATTTGCACTTGAGCGTCTTGCACTGGGCAGAAATCAGAGAATGAAGCTGAATGTAGAATGGGCTGGTGAGACTAATGAAGGATAAAAGAAAGGCCATACATTTTTCCGGGAAACAGCTCGCAGTGTATGGACTGACGGTGACTGCCGCGATATTGCTGTCAAATCTGTTGAAGAAAAATATGGACGAATTTGGAAGAAAAATCGTAAGCTGTACAATGGACGGTGCGTTTGTATGGGCGGCAGATAAGTCGCTGGTTCTTGGACTGATTCCTATTATTATGACAGTCTATACAGGGATTATCATTGATATCCAGCTTCGCCCGATATGTGTTGCGAGGACTCAGAGCAGGTGGAAGATATGGCTTGAGGAGGAAAAGATTATCTGGATTCTCAGTGCGGCAACAATTGTTTATGCAATGATTTTGTCGACAGTAATGTCATATATTCTCAATCATGGTGTAATGACATGGAATGATATTACGGCAGAGCTGCCGTGGTGCGGATATCATGATATGCTTATGCTCTCTTATGGAGATCGCTATACGATATGGGAGTTTTCGTATTTGCGCAGTGTTATACTGGTTGTGCTGATAAACAGTATTGAGATTACAATTCTTGTAACAGCAGGAAATCTTATGTACTGGACTACGGGGAAAAGAATCAGTTCGGTGCTTGCCGTTGCAGCATTTTGCGTTCCTGTGGGAATAAACAGGAGTACTACCCTGCGTTGGCTGACAAGATATGGATTTAAAATGATGGAGCAGGATTTTTATGCGGAGCTTATGGTTCCGGCACGTCTGTTAAAGGTGTGTATATTGCTTGTTTTATGTATAGTATTTCTGTATTTGTGGGCAAAGCTTGTTGTAAAAAGAAAGAATTTTTATTAGAGAGTAAATAAGCAGATTTATAGGAGATGATAGCTATGGAGATTAAAATTAACCAGTTGACGAAGCAGATTAAAGGAGTTACGGTGCTTGAGGATATTACACTTACAATGCAGGGTGGGAAAATTTACGGTCTTAAAGGTCCAAACGGCTGTGGTAAGACAATGCTCATGCGTGCAATAAGCGGATTGATTCTGCCGAGTTCCGGCAGCGTTGAAATTGACGGACAGGTGCTTGGAAAGGATATTTCATTTCCTCCGAGTATAGGACTTCTTATTGAATATCCGTCTTTTGTAAACGGATATACAGGCTTGAAGAATTTGCAGATGATTGCGTCTATTCAGAATAAGGTTACTGAAGAGCAGGTGCGTGAGGCGATTCAGCGGGTTGGTCTTAATCCGGACGATAAAAGAACTTTTAAAAAGTATTCACTTGGTATGAAGCAAAAGCTTGGAATTGCCTGTGCCATTATGGAAGATCCTGAATTGATTATTTTAGATGAGCCTGTCAATGCACTTGATGAGGCGGGAATCAGCATGGTTCGTGATATTTTGCAGGATTACAAGAAAAGGAGCGCATTGATTATAATTGCGTGCCATGACAAAGAGGAATTAGAGTTTCTTTCAGATGAAATATATTCTATTTCAGAAGGAAAAATTACAGGACATGATGTTTTACCGGGAGATGATTCAAAATGAAGAAGCAGACGAATCTTATAATAGCATATGTGCTTGTGATTGTCTGCTCGGCTGCGGTTACAATATCATGTATAATCAGTGCAAGAACGAGCGGTTATATGCCTGTGGCGGTAGACGGAATCTTTGTGTTTGGCTGCAAGGGAGGTCTTATCAACCTGCTTTTTCCGCTGATTCTTGTATATAGTACATTGTATAGGCTGCGCCTTGATTTTGATCCGGTATATGTGGTGAGAAGAAAAAGTAAAATAGATATGTGGAACAGAGTGTTTGTGTACAGCTATGTAATTTGCATTATAACTGTATTTACATCTATGGTGGTGGGCGGAATTATAACATTACTGTATACACACAAATGGCAGTACATGGGAATTGAAAGCATTATGTACGGTGAATTTGCAAAGACAGGATATGCAATGCCGCAGCAGTTTCACTATGGAACAATGTTTGTAATTTCATTGTTTATAAACAGCGCCGAAGTTTTTGTGAGGGTACTTATTGCATTGGGGATATACTGGTTTACGGAATCACAGGTGTTCACTATAATTATGATAATGGTTATGCGTATTTTTCTGGACGGCAGAATGGCAAAATATTTTGCTCTTTGGCATTATAAAGTGGAGGGCGGCGCCTATTATACTGAGTTATGTTCAGGAGTGAGGATTATGGAAAGTATTTTGTATATGCTCATTGCTGTTGTGGTTATTGAACTGTTGGCGTATATCTTTATTCCTAGAAAAAATTTTTATAAGTAGCCGGAGATTATCAAATGTGTTCGTGAAATGGAGAATAGTTATGAAGCGATTTATCAGACTGTTTTGGTATGATTTTGTCAACAGTATAAAATGTAACCGCATGTTGTATGTGGCTTCGATTGTTTTGTTTGTGCTTGGCTGCGTGTATTTCATGGGGCAGATGGGTAATCTTTTACAGGATTACAGATATGCACAGGAATATGAGCAGAAACAAAAAGAGAACGGCAATAAGACGGAGGCAGAGGAAGAGATTTCGGCGGTGAGAATTTTTTCAGAGTATTCAGAAGAGAATTTTACAGGCGGAAGCTTTGTGGATTACAGTCTGTTTCTTATGAGAGGCATGGAAAAATTTGAGTGGAAGAATAAAACCGGTGATAAGATTGATATTCCGTTAATGTATATCGGGTTTATGATTCTTTTGTCGTATCTTACAGGCAATTATATGTTCCGCAACAACGGTTATCATACGGTTGTACGTATGAAATCCAGAGTGGCATGGCTGTTTAGTAAAATTATAAATAACATAATAAATATATTTATCATATACTTAATTGCTTTGCTTACTGCATGGCTGTTTTCTGATAAAATGCTTGGGATTCATCTTGTTGTCTGTGGAAAGCTTTTAAGGATAGATAGGTGTTTACTTGACACACAGCATTTACTTCCTGTGCTTGCCGTTATATATGGTCTTGGATTTTTAGGGGCAGTCACTATTGCACAGCTTCAGATTACAGTATCACTGTTGACAAAGAATATATCGGGATTTATAGTGTCCGTTGCGATCTACATTTTGTCGCTTTTCTACGTTGCGGTTTACATGCCGGGCAATAGCTGTATGGTGCAGAGAACGGATATTTTTAGTGAAGGCGGATTTTCTCCGGCAGTGCTTGTTGCAGTGGATATAGTGCTGATAGCGGCTGCGATTGTGGCGGATATAGTCATTATCAGACGGAAAGATATGCTGGAGTGATTTAAGACAGGTTGACTTTTTAAGCTTCTGTGTTAGAATATACTAAATGTAAAATATACACAAGCATAGATACCAGGGGGAAAAAATGGCATTATTTATGACTCGAAAGAAAAGGGAACAGATTGGAGATGAAATTGACGATTTATTAATGAGACAGTATCATCACCGCTGTAACGTTGAGGAGGCTAAGAGAGCCAAAGACAAGAAACGTTTTGTCTATGAGATGAAAAAGATAGAGGAAGCGGAAGAACAGATTCAGAAGTTAAGAAAGAAGCTTGGCTAGTCGAAAATGAATTATTCAATTATTATTGTAACATATAACCGCTGTGATTTGCTAAAGGAGTGCATTTCATGTGCCTTGAATCAGACAGTTCCTGCGAATCATATTATTGTGGTGAATAATGCAAGCACCGATGCAACAAAAGCGTATCTCGATTCAGTTGGAGATGCAAGGGTTATTGTGGAACATATGGAGGAAAATACAGGCGGGGCAGGCGGATTTTATAAAGGTATGCAGACGGCACATTTGCTCGGAGATGACATGCATATCATTATAGATGATGATGCTATGCTTTCACCTGATTTTGCGGAGCTTTTGATTGGTAAGGCACAGGAGTTTCCGCAGATTATGGCATTTGCGGGAAGTGTTCTTACCGATGGAAGGATAGTTACTGAACACAGGCAGATTCTTAAAAGACCGGGATACAGAATGAAAAAGATAGAGGCAGCGCAGTATGAGAAAGATATATTTTATTGCGATACTGCTTCTTTTTGTGGTTTAATGATTAGGGATAAAGTGATTGAGCTTGTGGGGCTTCCCGAAAAAAAATATTTTATATGGTATGATGATACAGAGTATTGTATCCGTATCCGTAAACTTTCAAATATCATGGTAGTGCCAAAGGCAAGGCTTAACCATAAGGTTTTGGTCGGGGCGGCAGAGTGGCCGAGACGTTATACGTGGAAAGATTATTACGGAATCCGGAACAGAATACACATGGTAAGAAAACATGGGAATTTGGCGGATTATATTGTTTTGAGAATATGGCTTGTAATTAACAGCGGAATCCGAAACAGAATATTTAACATTTTAAAATTCCATAATCAGGACTGGAAAAATGAGATGGATATATATAAAAGAGCAGTTAAGGATTCAGCGAGATTTATAAAACAGAAAGATTAGGTAAAAAAATGCATAGTGAGAGAACGGAGCTGCATTTGCAGCATATGATTGAGAGAGTTCAGATGGGAATACAGGGCGAAGAGAAGGAGATTGCAGAGCTTCTTTTTGACGAGGTATATACTCTTGTAAGAGCGGTATATAAAGAAGATGATAAGACACGCAAGGTTGTAAATGCAGTTCTTGCTAAATATATAGAGAGTCTTAAGGACAGAAAAATATTAGATGTTCATAAGAATGTACAGGTTTATGCGGTTATTAAAATGTATCAGGCAATGTCTAAAAAGGGAGAAGTATATTCGGAACAGGAAAATATGCAGGACTATCCTTATACGGTAATTGCAGATGATACAGAGTTTGAAGCAGTGGCAGACACATATGCAGATTCCTTTGTGAGTGTGCGTGCATTTAAACGTAAGAAAGAGGCATTTCAGAATCTGGGACAGCCGCAAATGCTTATGATGATTTTATTTGCGTATGAAAAATGTACGGTGAGCGAAATATGTAAAATGTTAAAGCTTGACGAAGCGGTTGTTAAAAATGAAATTGCGGCTCTTAAAAAGACTATAATTGAAATAGGTGCATATAACGCGGAAGATGTATCTGAAGAAAAAGAGCATAAAAGAAGAAAAGCTGAAAAGAAGCTTATTGAGTGTGAAGATGAAGAAGAGGAAAAAGGACTTATAGATTATCTGTTTCCAAGTCTTACAAGAAACGTGAGATTGGGAATAGATATTGCAATGTCGGCAGTTGTTTTGCTTGTTTATTTTATATTTTTAAGATAAATGCTATTGAAATCGGAGACATTTTAATGTATCATTAACTGATTGTGTTATACAGTGTAGGAATGAGGATTCATATATGAAGCTGATTATACAGATACCATGTTATAATGAGGCAGAGACGTTAGAGGTTACGCTGAACGATTTGCCAAAGCATATTGATGGAATTGATGAAATAGAATATCTCATTATAGATGATGGGAGTACAGATAATACGGCAGAGGTGGCAAAGAAATGGGGCGTACATTATGTTGTGCGTTTCCGCCGCAATAAAGGTCTGGCAAAGGGCTTTATGGCAGGACTTGACGCATGTTTAAAGAATGGCGCCGATATTATCGTTAATACTGATGCGGACAACCAGTACTGCGGCGATGATATTGAAGCACTGGTAAGACCGATTCTTGATAAGAAAGCACATATTGTCATAGGAGAAAGACCGATTGACTCGACAGAGCATTTTTCGCCTTTGAAGAAGAAGCTTCAGCATTTCGGAAGCTGGGTTGTGCGTAAGGCAAGCAAGACAACAGTTCCTGACGCACCGAGCGGATTTCGTGCGTATTCAAGAGACGCAGCCATGCGTATTAACGTAATTAATGATTACACATATACTTTGGAGACTATTGTGCAGTCAGGCCGTGAAAAAATGGCGGTAATGTCAGTTCCTATAAGGACTAATCCTGAACTGCGTGAGTCACGACTGTTCCATAGCATGTGGGGATATATTAAGAAATCAATGCTCACAATTATCAGGACATATTTGATGTACAGGCCGTTATATTTTTTCTTTATGATTGGAAGTATTCTTGCATTGGCAGGAATTGGGTTTTTTATAAGATACTTCGTATTTTTCTGTGCAGGAAATGGTGCAGGACATCTTCAATCGCTGATTCTTGCAAGTACACTTCTGATTGTCGGCTTTCAGACTATCGTTGTCGGACTTTTGGGAGATGTGATTTCGGCTAACAGAAAGATACTGCAGGACGTTCAATATCATGTCCGCAAAATGGATTATGACAGAGTTAGCGGAAAAGACGAGGCTTGTTACGATGAGGTTTCTGATATATCAGATTTGACAAAAAATAAAGATAAGAGTTAATAATAATTCAGGGTATGTAATGATGAAAAAAAGACTGCTGATTACAGGCTCTACGTTTCCGAGATATAAAGGAGATACAGAGCCGAGGTTTATATTGGATTTAGCGAGATATTTGAACGAGTATGCCGAAGTGACAGTGCTTGTTCCTGCAGCGCCCGGTGCTGCTGACCGGGAGCTGCTTGATGGTGTATCCGTAATCAGATACCACTATTTTCCAATACATTCTTTAGAGACATTATGTTATCCTGGCGCGATTGTACCGCGAATAAGAGAGAAGAAAGTCAGGGCGCTGCTGGTTCCCTGGCTTTTTATTGCTTTATACCGTAATCTCAGAAAAATGCGGGATGATTATGATATTGTGCAGGCAAACTGGCTGATACCGCAGGGAATAGTACAGTCCTTTATTAAAAAGCCGTATATTGTTACAGGTCATGGCGGTGATGTCACATCGTTAAATAAAGGACTTTTAAAAAAGCTCAAGAAAAAGTGCTTAAAAAATGCATACGGGGTAACTGCTGTTTCAGAACCTTTAATGCAGGTTTTAAACAAAATTTATGAAAATTCCAATCAGGCAGTCATACCTATGGGCTGTGATACTAAGATTTTTGGAAGAGAGTTCAGAAAGGAAAATTATTTTAACCAGAACGGCAGGAAGGTTATTCTTTTTGTCGGAAGACTGGCAGAAAAAAAAGGTGTCTGTTACGCTATTGAGGCGATGCGCTATGTTGATAATGCAATGCTTGTAATTGCGGGGGACGGGCCTTTAAGAAATGAGCTTACGGCGCAGGCTGAAGGACTTTGCAGGGAAACGGGAAAGGAAATAGTATTTATCGGGGCTAAGACGCATGAGGAATTAAAAGAGATATATGCGTCAGCCGATATTTTTGTGATGCCAAGCGTTACGGCTAAGGACGGCGATAAAGAGGGCTTTGGTCTTGTAATGCTTGAAGCGTTTGCTTCGGGGCTTCCGATTGTGGCGAGCCGTTCCGGCGGAATAGTTGATCTGGTAAAGGACGGAGTGAACGGTTATCTTGTACCGGAAAAAGATTCTAAAGGGCTGGCAGACAGGATAAATCTTGTCTTTAAAGATGACTGCATATATAACAGCATGCAGGCGGAAGCATACAGAACGGCAAAGCAATATGATTATTCGATTATAGCAAAAAAGTATGCGGAATTTATGGGATTAATTGCATAAATGTTGAATGTGTGATATATTTACCAATATATGATTTTAAAGTGGGTAATTGTGCAGACATAAATATATTAAAATCAATATAATTTATTTGAGTATACGGAGGTTATGATGAAAGTAGTATTACTTGCAGGTGGATTTGGAACAAGAATCAGTGAGGAAAGCCATTTAAAGCCGAAGCCAATGATAGAGATTGGGGGCAAGCCTATTCTTTGGCATATTATGAAGGAATATTCACACTATGGATATAATGATTTTATTATATGCTGCGGATATAAGCAGTATGTGATTAAGGAATGGTTCGCTGATTATGCTCTTCACAATTCAGATGTTACTTTTGATTTCGCAAACGGCGGCAAGATGACGGTTCACAACAATTTCTCAGAGCCGTGGAAGGTAACGCTTGTGGATACGGGACTTAATACAATGACAGGAGGACGTGTAAAGCGTATCCAGCCGTATGTCGGAGACGAGACATTTATGCTGACCTACGGTGACGGTGTGTGCGATGTCAATATAAATGACCTTGTAGAGTTTCATAAGTCACACGGGAAGATTGCAACCATGACATCTGTAAGTGTCGGACAGCGTTTCGGAGTTCTTGATATTGATGAGAATAATACGATTCGTGCGTTCAGAGAAAAACGGGATTCAGACGGAAGCAGAATTAATGCGGGATATATGGTGCTTGAGCCGAAGATTTTTGATTTTATCGAGGGTGACTCAACTGTATTTGAAAAAGCACCGCTTGTAAAATGCGCCGAGCTTGGCGAGTTAAAGGCATATACTTACAACGGCTTCTGGCAGTGCATGGATACAAAGAGGGAAATGGAAAAATTAGAGGAGTTATGGCAGTCAGGAAAAGCTCCGTGGAAGTCATGGGAAGAATAAAAATCTGGCGAAGAAAGGAAACTGAGATGAATTTAAGTTTTTATAAGGGAAAGAAAGTTTTGGTGACAGGACATACCGGTTTTAAGGGAACGTGGCTCTGCCGTATACTGGTTAATGCGGGAGCGGAGGTTACGGGATATTCATTACCTGCACCTACTAATCCGAATCTTTTTGAGATGGCAGATGTAGAGAACAGAATAAATTCCATTATAGGTG
This sequence comes from Lachnospira sp., assembly GCA_017626275.1. GTDB lineage: Bacteria > Bacillota > Clostridia > Lachnospirales > Lachnospiraceae > Lachnospira. Next base: position 1,002 of record JAGAJD010000221.1, on the reverse strand, counting down.
ATATCAGGGATTTGGAGCATTTAAAGAAGGTTTTTGAAGATGTACAGCCTGAGATTGTTCTTCATCTTGCAGCACAGCCGATTGTAAGGGATTCCTATAAAGACCCTGTATACACATATGAGACAAATGTTATGGGAACGGTAAACATCTGCGAATGTGTGCGCCTAAATCCATGTGTGAAATCATTTTTAAATGTTACTACGGACAAGGTATATGAAAACAAGGAATGGGCATGGGGTTACAGGGAGAATGAACCGCTAGACGGATACGACCCTTATTCCAACAGTAAATCATGCTCGGAGCTTGTTACACACAGCTATATCAATTCGTTTTTTAATGAACTGGGAGTAGCGGTATCCACAGCAAGAGCCGGAAATGTAATAGGCGGCGGAGATTTTGCCAATGACCGTATTGTACCTGACTGTGTACGCGCGGCATTAAAGAAAGAGGATATAATTGTAAGAAATCCACATTCGACAAGACCGTATCAGCATGTGCTTGAGCCGCTTGCAGCGTATCTCCTTATTGCACAGAAGCAGTATGAGGACAAGTCATATGCCGGATTTTATAATGTGGGTCCTGATGACAGCGACTGCATTACGACAGGCAGTCTTGTTGATACCTTCTGTAATAAGTGGGGAGAGGGCTTAAAGTGGATTAATAAGTATGACGGAGGCCCTCATGAGGCTAATTTTTTAAAGCTTGACTGCTCCAAGTTAAAGACAACATTTGGCTGGAAGCCTGTATGGAACTTTGACACTGCGATTGCAAGGAGTGTTGAGTGGGCGAAGGTGTACAGGGCAGGCGGGGATATTCCGTCATGTATGGACAGCCAGATTGCGGAATTTTTCGACTGATAAAAACTACCGTAACCGAAATGGCAGAAGATATGAATTGAAAGGAAATTAAAAAATGTTTGAAAATAAGAATGAATTAGAAGCAAGGGAAGAGATTTTATCTTATGTGGACGAGTACTGTAAAAAGTACCATGCAAAGAAAGAG
>JAGAJD010000220.1 GCA_017626275.1 Lachnospira sp. | reverse complement strand
GAAATGTGGAAAAAGCAGTATGAAAAATATACATCATAAGTTGACGGAATGAGGATATATGGGATTATTTAATTATATAAAAAATACAATTAAAGAAAATTACGATATTGAAGATATAGACGATTTTGTTTATGATGACTGGGACGAGTTTGAAACGGACGGAGAAGCAGAGGGAGAGTCTAAGGAGGAAGAACCTGATATCTCAGGGCTTTTAGAGGAATTTGAGAAAAATTACGAAAAGCATGGGAAAAAGGCGCAGGAATCAAAGACGGACAGTCAGAAGCAGGCAAAAAAAGCTGTTAAGAATAAAACGCTTGAGCGCAGAAGAAAGGCTCAGGAGGAAGAGGCAAAGTACGACCAGCTTCTTAGCAGTGTGCAGGCTAAATCGCTTATTAATGTTGTTGATAAGATAAACAGGCAGGAAAACAGCCAGAAGCTGTCGGGAAGAATTGCTGCGGAAGAAAAACAGGAAGAACGGTACATTGAAGAACTTAAAAAGGAGGCTGAAAGACAGAGCCTGCTTGAAGCAGTCGGAAATGTGGATATTGATAAAAGCCGTGTGCAGGAGGATATTCAGGAGGAAAGTTATCAGGAAAATGCGGTAGATATCCCTGATGTATCACGTAAGCCGAAAAAACTCGAAGAGGTTAATACTGATTTATATGATAAAGAGGCGGCAAAGGAATATGTTCGCAACCAGTGTGAAATCATGGAGGAAGCAGCGGGACATATTGAGCTTGCAATGGAAGAGTACAATATAGTTACAGAGCATTTTTCCGATATTCAGTTAATTGAGACGGCTCCTGACAATATCAGAAAGAAGATTATTGAGACGGCTGAAAGGGTAGATAATCTTACGGTAGACAGAAGAATATTCAAATCAGGAGAGCATAAGCTTTCCAACAATACATATCACAGAATGGAGCAGTTTGAGGAAGAGCTTCCGAGAGGCATAAAGTATCTTGAAAAGCAGGAATCTTATTATGAGACTGTAAAACATGATATGAGATTATTGGAGGGCGAGCGTGCAGGACTGTGTATGGAGGCTAATGCCCTGACGACAAGGCAGCTTCGTATCAGAAGCCTTGCCATGACGGCTATTGCAGGTCTTACATTTGTTTTTATTGTGTTTTTTGTTGCACTTTCGGTTATGGAGGATTCGCAGAATATAATGCTCTATACTGTTGTAGTCATTTTGGGTGCAATACTTGCTATGGGTATGTTTGCACTATTAAAACATACAGAACGGCAGGTGCTTGTAACTGAAATTAAGCTTAACAAGGTTACGTCTATTTTAAATAAAACGAAGATAAAGTACATCAATGCCGCAAATACACTTGATTATGAGTATAATAAGTATCGCGTTAAAAGCTCTTATGAGCTGGCAAAGAAGTATGAAGTGTATTTAGACATGAAAAATGAGCAGAGAAAGCTTGTTAAAATGACAACAAACCTGAATGAAGCGGAAGAGGATTTGGTTAAAAACTTAAGAAAACTCGGACTTTATGATGCACGTCTCTGGCTTGGACAGGTGAAAGCACTTGTAAACGGCCGTGAGATGGTAGAGGTACGCCATGACTTAAATATTCAGCGTCAGAAGCTTAGAAAGCAGATTGAATATAACGAGGGAAGAATTGAGGAAGCAAAGAAGAATATTATGCATATGGCGGCTGATAATCCTGAATGTATGAAAGAGGCTTTGGAGATTATTGAGCAGTTTGAAAACAGAAACAGAAGAAAAAATAAAGCTGTATAATGAAAACTGCTTGATAATTCCTAGTCATGTGATAAAATAAAAGTTAGGTTTTGCTATTTTGGAGGAAAAGATAATGATGAAAGAGAGATTGCAGGAAATCAGAGAAAAGGCGTTAGTACAGATTAATTCTACTGATTCGCTTGATAAGTTAAACGAGATAAGAGTAGCTTTTCTTGGAAAGAAGGGTGAGCTTACTGAGGTCTTAAAGGGAATGAAAGATGTTGATCCTAAGGACAGACCGGTTGTTGGACAGATTGTCAACGAGACAAGACAGGCTATTGAGGAAGTATTGGAGAATGCCAAAAAAGAGCTTTCTGCAAAGTTAAGAGAAGTACAGTTAAAGAGTGAAGTAATAGATGTTACGCTTCCGGCAAAAAAGAATAATGTCGGACACAGCCACCCGAATACGGTAGCTTTGGAAGAAGTAAAGAAGATATTTATCGGAATGGGCTATGAGGTTGTTGAAGGCCCTGAAGTAGAATATGATTACTATAATTTCGAGGCATTGAATATTCCGGCAAATCACCCGGCAAAGGACGAACAGGATACATTTTATATTAATGATAAAGTTGTGCTTAGAACACAGACATCACCTGTTCAGGTGCGTGAGATGGAGAAGGGAAAGCTTCCTATAAGAATGATTGCACCGGGAAGAGTGTTCAGAGCTGATGAAGTGGACGCTACACATTCTCCATGTTTCCATCAGATTGAGGGTATGGTAATTGACGAGGGAATCACATTTGCAGACTTAAAGGGAACACTCGCAGAGTTTGCAAGAGAACTGTTCGGACCTGAGACAAAGGTTAAGTTCAGATCTCATCATTTTCCATTTACAGAGCCTAGCGCAGAGATGGATGTTACATGCTTTAAGTGCGGCGGAAAGGGCTGTCGTATGTGTAAGGGCGAGGGTTGGATTGAGATTCTCGGCTGCGGTATGATACACCCGCATGTATTTGAGATGAGCGGAATTGACCAGAATAAGTATACGGGATTTGCATTCGGTATTGGTTTGGAAAGAATTGCATTATTGAAATATGAGATTGATGATATGAGACTTCTCTATGAAAATGATGTGAGATTTTTAAAGCAGTTCTAGGCAGAGGTTATATAGCATACTTAAATTTTGGTAATTGGAAAGGATAATAATCATGAATACATCTTTAAATTGGATTAAGGCAATGGTTCCGGGACTTGACGTTACTGATCAGGAATTCAGGGACGCAATGACGCTTTCAGGAACAAAGGTTGAGGGATATACAAAGTTTGACAAAAATCTTGATAAGATTGTAGTAGGACAGATTGAATCAGTAGAAAAGCACCCTGACGCAGATAAGCTTGTTGTATGTCAGGTTAATGTTGGAAATGAAACTGTTCAGATAGTAACAGGTGCTCCTAATATTCCTGTCGGTTCGTCAGGACAGAAGGTTCCTGTTGTATTAGACGGAGGACGCGTCGCAGGAGGTCATGACGGAGGAGCGCTTCCTGAGGACGGAATTAAGATTAAGAAGGGAAAGTTAAGAGGCGTTGAGAGCTTCGGCATGATGTGCTCCATTGAAGAACTTGGTTCTTCAAGAGAATTTTACCCTGATGCCGCTGAGGACGGAATATATATTCTCGGAGATGATGCTGTTGTAGGTTCAAGTGCAGTTGAATATCTTGGACTTAACGATACTGTATTTGAATATGAGATTACTAATAACAGAGTAGACTGTTACAGCGTAATAGGTATTGCAAGGGAAGCAGCCGCTACATTCAGAAAGCCATTTCAACCGCCTGTTGTTACGGAGACAGGCAATTCTGAAAATGTTAACGATTATGTAAAGGTTGAGGTTGAAGCTGAGGACCTTTGTACAAGATATACGGCAAGACTTGTAAAGAATATAAAGCTTGCTCCGTCACCTAAGTGGATGCAGAGAAGACTTGCTTCGGCAGGAATCAGACCGATTAATAATATTGTAGATATAACTAATTATGTAATGGAAGAGTATGGACAGCCTATGCATGCTTATGATTACGATACTATCGCAGGCGGCAGGATTGTAGTCAGACGTGCTGCAGACGGAGAAAAGTTTGTAACGCTTGACGGACAGGAAAGAGAACTTGATTCTTCAATGCTTATGATTTGTGACGGCGAAAAGGCAGTCGGACTTGCAGGTATCATGGGCGGTGAAAATTCTAAGATAACAGACGATGTTAAGACAATGCTCTTTGAGGCGGCAACATTTGACGGAACAAGCATCAGAAAGTCTACTAAGAAATTGGGTCTGCGTACAGATGCATCAGGAAAGTTTGAAAAGGGACTCGATCCGGAAAATGCAATGGCTGCAATGAACAGAGCATGCCAGTTAATTGAGGAACTTGGAGCAGGTGAAGTGGTAGGCGGTGCAGTTGATGTCTATCCGAATAAAAAGGAAAGAGTAAGAGTTGCATTTGAGCCTGAAAGAATTAATTCTTTGCTTGGAACTGATATTTCAACAGAAGAAATGTTAGGATATTTTAAGATGCTTGAGTTAGAGTATGATGAAGCTGCCAATGAGCTTATTATCCCTACATTCAGACAGGATTTATTAAGAACTGCCGATATCGCAGAGGAAGTTGCAAGATTCTTCGGCTATGATAATATTCCGACAACACTTCCAAGCGGTGCATCTACAATGGGTAAGATTTCGTTTAAGCAGAGTATTGAAGATGTAGCAGGAGAGATAGCACAGTTCTGCGGATTTTCACAGGCAATGACATATTCTTTTGAGAGTCCTAAGGTATTTGATAAGTTAAAGCTTGCGAAGTATTCTGAATTTAGAAAGACAGTTGTGATTTCTAATCCTTTGGGAGAAGATTTTTCAATTATGAGAACACTTCCGCTTAATGGAATGTTAAATTCTCTTTCAACGAATTATAACAGAAGAAATAAGGCAGTAAAGCTTTATGAGCTTGCAAAGGTTTATCTTCCGGCAGAAGGCAGTGAGCTTCCTGACGAAAGAGTGCAGTTTACACTGGGCTTCTACGGAGACGGCGATTTCTTTACGATGAAGGGCGTTGTGGAAGAATTTCTCGAAAAAATAGGAATGACAGAAAAGCCACAGTATGATCCGGAATCAGGAAAGGAATATCTCCACCCGGGACGTCAGGCAAATATTATTTACGGTGATACTGTAATAGGTTATATCGGTGAGGTTCACCCTGATGTGACAGATACTTACGGTATTGGTGAGAGAACGTATATTGCAGTTATTGATCTTTTGGCAGTAACGCAAATGGCCTCTTTTGACAGAAAATATAAAGGTATTGCAAAGTTCCCGGCTGTTACAAGAGATATAAGCATGGTTATGCCTAAGTCAGTGCTTGTTGGAACTGTGGAAAAGGTAATTGAAAAGAGAGGAGGAAAGCTGTTGGAAAGCTATAATCTCTTTGATATTTACGAGGGAGCACAGATTAAAGAGGGATATAAGTCAGTTGCATATACGATATCTTTCCGTGCTAATGACAGAACATTGGAGGATAAAGATATCCAGCCTGTTATGGAAAAGATTTTAAAAGACCTTTCTGATATGGGAATAGAGCTTCGTTCTTAATATCAGAAAGATTTGGGAATGGAGAATCAATGAATTTACATGATTTTTATTATGAACTGCCACAGGAACTGATTGCGCAGGATCCGTTATCAGATCGCTCAAGTTCAAGATTAATGGTTCTTGATAAAGAGACAGGTGAAATAGAGCATAAGATTTTTAAGGATATCATCGAATATCTTAATCCGGGAGACTGTCTTGTTATTAATGATACAAAGGTGCTTCCGGCAAGACTTATTGGTGAAAAGGTTGGTACGGGTGCTGCGATTGAAGTCCTTTTGCTCACAAGAAAGCAGGATTTAAAGGATACATGGGAAGTACTTGTAAAACCGGGAAAGAAAGCAAAGGTTGGTACGAAAATCAGTTTTGGAGGCGGAAAATTAATCGGTGAAATAATTGCCATTGTCGAAGAGGGCAATCGTGTGATACAATTTACTTATGACGGTATTTTTGAGGAGATATTAGATGAATTAGGTCAGATGCCTCTACCGCCGTATATCACGCATAAGCTTGAGGATAAGAACAGATACCAGACGGTTTATGCAAAACATGAGGGTTCGGCTGCGGCACCGACAGCAGGACTTCATTTTACTGAAGAATTGTTGCAGAAAATAGAGGATAAAGGTGTTGACATTGCACGAGTGACACTGCATGTAGGTTTGGGAACTTTCAGACCTGTGAAGACAGAAAATATTCAGGAGCATCATATGCATTCAGAGTTTTATATGGTTTCTGAAGAAGCGGCAGAAAAGGTCAACAGGGCAAAGAAAAACGGCAAGAGGATTATTTCCGTAGGAACGACAAGTACAAGAACCTTAGAATCAGCGGCAGAGGCCGACGGTACGCTGAAAGCATGCAGCGGCTGGACGCAGATATTTATATATCCGGGATACAGGTTTAAGGTTATTGACTGTCTGATTACTAATTTTCATCTTCCGGAATCTACGCTTGTAATGCTCGTATCGGCTTTGGCAGGAAGAGAACATGTTTTAGCGGCATACGAAAAAGCTGTAGAGGAAAAATACAGATTTTTTAGTTTTGGGGACGCTATGTTTATACATTAAGTATGATAAGATGGGGGAATACTTTATGGAAATAGAAAGAAGAAGAAAACAGAGAATTTCGGTTGATGCGGATTTATCAATTCGTCCAATCGATGAAAAAGATAAAGACGGAGCATTTATTCCGGTACATGTAGAGAATATCTCAAGTGGAGGAATTGCATTTAAGACGGATAAGGAACTTCCGATAAATTCTTTTTATGACATGAAGCTTGAGGTAAGCGGCTGTGACAATATTGCAACAGTAATTGAGATTGTCAGGATTGCCGCAAAACATACAGATGGAACAGTATATGGCTGCCGTTTTATCGGCTTGGGAAAAGAAGAACAATTCCGCATTGACGTTTTCTGTATGGTAAACAAAAATATGAGTTAAATTAAATATAAAAAGAGTAGCACAGATGATCGCGGCTGCAGTGCCGAAAGGCAGCAGGTGAGGAAAGTCCGGGCTTCATAGGGCAGGGTGCCGGATAACGTCCGGTGGAGGCGACTCCAAGGCTAGTGCAACAGAGATATACCGCCGGCTTTTTGCCGGTAAGGGTGGAAAGGCAGTTTAAGAGACTACCGCACTGCTGGTAACAGTAGTGGCTATGTAAACCCCATCCGAAGCAAGACCGAATATAAAGCGATACGGCTGCCCGTCGTGCTTTTAGGTAGGTCGCTTGAGCCTGCTGGCAACAGCAGGACTAGATAGATGATCATCAGATACATAACCCGGCTTATAGTGCTGCTCTTTTTTATATATTAAATCACATGTATTTATGCTTTGGTAAAAAGCTTTCTGTATTCTGACGGTGAACAGCCGTGAAAATTTGCAAATACCCTGTTAAAGGTTGCAATACTGTGAAAGCCTGAATCAAGGGCAATATCTGTTATTTGGTATGTAGTTGAACATAGCAGATAGTCAGCGTGGGAAATCTGTACTTCCAAAAGATATTGGTAAAAGGATTTTCCGGCATATTTCTTAAAAAATCTGCAAAAATATGACTTGCTGTATCCGGCGAGTTTGGCAGTGCTTTCTAAAGTAATTCCAAGATTAAAATTAGCATTAATATAATTACATATGGTTAAAAAAGTAAGTGTGTTTTTATCAGCAGCGGAGACCGTATTTATGTGTGGAAGGGTATGTCGTCCAAGAACGACAAAAAACTTCTCAATAAGTGACATAACAGCCGTCTCAAAAAAATCATCGGCATTAGTATATTCCTCATCAATGGCGAGTAAAATCTCTGTAAGTTTATTAAGCAGAATATCTTCGTCGGAGCAGATATGGCAAAAAGGCTTTAACAGGTTAAGAAGCGTACGCATTTCATGGCTGTGTGAAAAAATAGGGTAGTCTGTCTGCAAAATTATGCGTCGTCCATAATCAGTTGGTGCTGTCAGTCTATGGAGTTCTCCCGGAGGGATAATTAAGATATCTCCCGATTTCAGATGTACAGGTGTATCACGTATTACAGCGTCATAAACATTTTCCTGAACAAGAATTATTTCAATTCCCGTATGCCAGTGCAGAGGATATGAGCGGCAACTGGAGTTATTGTAGACTTTTACAAGAGTGTCTGTTGTATATTTAATTGTCTCGTGTGTTCCGTCTAAGTATTTAATCATAGTAATTGTAAACTCCATTTTAGTTATTTGTTTATAGTCTAATATAAAAGCAAAAATAGGTCAATATTTGAGGAGTTATGTGATAAAAATGATAAGACATTAAAATGCTGTTAAGGTATTATTTCTATATAGTTTTGAAATGGAGGATTGTCATGGAATCAACAGAAAATCAGGAATTATGTGAGACATACAGAAAGAAAGCGGAAGAACTGGTAAATCAGATGACTCTTGAGGAACTGGTATATCAGACAGTAAACAGTGCGCCTCCGGTTGAGCGGCTTAATATTAAAGGCTATGACTGGTGGAATGAGGGACTTCATGGAGTTGCAAGAGCCGGAACGGCAACAATATTTCCACAGGCGATAGGACTGGCTGCAACATTTGATGAGGAGCTGCTTGAAAAGGTGGCAGATGCAGTGGCAACTGAGGGCAGGGCAAAGTATAATATGCAGCAGAAATATAATGATACGGGAAGATATAAGGGGCTTACAT
>JAGAJD010000219.1 GCA_017626275.1 Lachnospira sp. | reverse complement strand
ATATAATAACCTTTTTCCCCAGTTCTTTAAGATACTCAACTACTTTTGTAAAATGTGCATCTCCGGTAAACAATACATACACATCCGAACCCTTTTTTCTTGCAGCACTTCTGTAAATCGCATCAAGTATTATCACATCTGTAAAATCCTTATCTACACCCTGCTTATCACTTGCAGTATGCACAACATCTTTTGTCATTCTCTGCAATAACGGAAGCTCATTGCCAATCAGCTTTTCCGAAAAATCACCAAATACAAAAAGCTCGGCAATTTCAAATTCATTTTCCAGTTCCTGCAGCCACTCTTCAAAATTCGGCTTCATATGGAAATTATTGTGATATCCATAGTACCAGTGCTCATAATCGACAAATACCGAAGCTCTTGGTTTTGAAGGCCTACCAAATCCAAACACCCTTTCACCCCCTTTTCTCTTCTTTATTACATAAACGTGTTCTTACCACGAGTATGACGATTCCAAGCGCAAAAGTAAATATTGAAATAAATTGTGAAGTTGACAGTACGCCTATGCTTCCTCTGTTCAAATCTCCACGGAAAAACTCAAGAACAAATCTTCCGGCACTGTAAAAAATCAGGTACAGCGCCATAATCTGTCCTTCACACTTTTTCTTTCTGTCAAGCCACAGTAGTACAAATGCGTTAATAAAATCAAGTACGCTTGATATAATCTGTGTCGGCACAAGCGGAATATTGTTTGGTGCAAATGCTGAATTGTGAAAGGTTATCGCAAATGCAGAATCTGTATGCATTCCGTAACAGCATCCTGCAAGGAGACATCCTATGCGGCCAAAGCCCTGCGCAATTGCCATTGACGGCGCCGTAAGGTCAATATACTGCCAGAAGTCAACCTTTTTCACGCGGCACATAATCAGAATACCAATGACTCCGCCTATTATTCCTCCGTATACAACCCATCCCTCCCACACATTTTTAAGGACAGATGCATCTTTAAACACCTCCGGCAGGATTGTAATAATAAACAGAAGCTTTGCTCCTATATATCCCGAAACAAGCGCCCATATGAGAGGGGAAAAACATTATCTTTATCCATCCCCTTCTTTCCCGCGCGGTATTCAGCAATAAAATACGCAGCAAGCACACCGATTGCTATCATTAGTCCATATCCGTGAACTGTAAAATTTCCAATAGTTAATAAATCGTTTTTCACACTACTCTCCATTCCGTAAATGCCATATACCCCGAAAATACATAAAATTTCAGATTACGACGTTATTTCTAAATTAAGCTTATCACAACATTGGCAATCCCTGCAAGCACCATAACCAGTACCGGGTCTGCTTTTTTACGAAGTGCCGCAAATGCTCCGACAAACAGTACAACCGCCACAAAATCAACGTTGCCGATTCCACTGTCAGGCACCTGTGCTCCATGCCATATTGAAGATATCAGCAGTACAACGCCTGATGCAGCTATCATCGCAACCACCGCCGGTCTAAGCGATGACAAAACTTTCTGAAGTACTTTTATTTTACGGTATTTTACATATGCCCATGCAAATATTGTAACAAGAATACATGAAGGAAGTATACAACCTATTGTTGCACATGCAGCACCGGCAACACCTGCAATCTTTATTCCTACAAATGTCGCCGCATTGATTGCTATGGGGCCCGGTGTCATCTGCGATATGGTTACAAGGTCTGTAAATTCCGTAATTGAAAGCCACCCGTGCAAATCTACAACCTGCTCCTGTATCATAGGAATACAGGCGTATCCGCCGCCAAAACTGAAAGCGCCAACCTGCAGGAAACTAAAAAACAACTCAAACAGCAGCTTCATTGTCCGGCCTCTTTTCTCAATGACAGCATTGTTCTTATAATACCTGTCACAATACATGTAAGTATTATCCAGATTACATTTATTCCGAAAACAAAGTTTGCAACAAATGCAATTATCATAATTATATCATTTATTGCATCTTTTTCTTTTATTACATCTTTCCCCATATCGAATGCAACCGAAGCAATCACTGCAGCTACTCCCGCCTGCATTCCCTCAAGCATCAGCGCCACTATCAAATTGGACTGAAACAGTTTGTAAAAGACAGATATCACAGATATTATCACAAACGGCGGTATTGCAGTTCCAAGCACAGATACAATAACTCCCGGAATACCTGCCAGCTTGTATCCCACACCTATCGCACCGTTAATTGCAATTGAACCGGGTGCCGACTGTGCCACCGCAACGAGGTCAAGCATTTCTTTTTCGTCAATCCATTTATACCCGTCTACAAATTTTTTCTTAAGAAGCGTTATAATGACATATCCGCCGCCAAATGTAAATGTGCTCAGATACAATGTCGCACAAAATAATTTCCATAATTTATTGTTCATAATAATTGCAGTCCATATTTATTTAATAAGCAGATTGGGACTTTACTATTTAAACAAGCTGTGCACAGCCCTGCCGCACACAGCTCATTCTCTTAAAGTAATTCCTTCAGTATCTGATTTACCATTGCAGGGTTAGCCTTACCCTTCATCACCTTCATGGTCTGTCCTACAAGGAAGCCTATCGCCTTTTCCTTGCCGTTGCGATAGTCTTCAACAGACTGTGGGTTTGAGGCAATAACCTGCTCAATTGCCTCGCGGAGTGCGCCCTCATCATTAACCTGCTTCATTCCATGTTCTTCGACATATTTGTCAGGGTCAACATTATCATTAAATACAGCCTCAAATACTTCCTTTGCCGCCGTTGAGTTGATTGTTCCCGCGTCAGCCAGATTTACAAGCTTTGCAAGATTTTCCGGTGAGAACGTGATATCCTCAGGGTCCATTTCTTTTTCCTTGAGAATTCTCATTGTCTCAACCATCAGCCAGTTTGAAACTTTCTTCGGCTTACCGCAGATTGCAGTTGCAGCCTCAAATATATCAGCGAGCTTCTTTGTGCCTGTAATGATTTCAGCATCATAATCCGGAAGTCCAAATTCTTCCTTATATCTTGCCATCTTCTCTTCACGAAACTCCGGCT
>JAGAJD010000218.1 GCA_017626275.1 Lachnospira sp. | reverse complement strand
TGCAACAGAGTTATTTATTAAAGGTGATTTTTATGATAAACTATGATTAATTTTACAATAAAGGCGGAATGGAGATATATATGTTTAAAAATTACAAATTAGAGTATTTGACAAAAGATATTTTATCCGGAATTATTGTTGCGTTAATTTCTATACCTATATCAATGGGCTATGCGCAGGTTGCGGGACTTCCTGTTGTATACGGTCTGTATGGCTCGCTGCTGCCTGTACTGATATATGGTCTTCTTGCGTCATCTCCGCAGTTTGTGTTTGGTGTAGACGCCACGCCTGCGGCTTTGGTGGGAGCTGCAATTGCAACTATGGGAATAAGTACAGGATCTGACGAGGCGCTTCGAGTTGTTCCCGTAATTACATTTGTAACTGCTGTGTGGCTGCTTATATTCTATATAATTCGTGCCGGCAGGCTTGTAAATTACATATCAAAACCTGTTATGGGCGGTTTTATTTCAGGAATAGGCTGTACGATTATTCTGATGCAGGTATCCAAGCTGTTCGGAGGAAATGCGGGAACAGGAGAGTTGTTTGTGCTTCTGTACCATATTTGGGGCGAGCTGCCGTCATTTAATATGTTGTCGGCATTGCTTGGCTTTGGAACAGTGGCAGTAATTCTTATTGCGAAAAAATATATTCCTAAATTTCCTATGTCTGTGGTGATGATGATATTCGGGGCAATACTTACGGCTGTATTTCATATAGACAGGTATGGTGTGAAGCTGCTTCCTAAGGTGGAGCCGGGACTTTCAAAGATATCATTTCCTGATTTGACGGTGCTTACGCAAAATACGGGAGAAATTATTATTCTGGGACTTACCGTTGCACTGGTAATTGTGGCTCAGACGCTGCTTGCAGCAAACAACTATGCATTAAAAAATAATTATAAAATAGATAACAATAGGGAAGTTCTTGCCTATGCAGCCGGAAATTTTGCGGGCGCATTGGTTGGCTGCTGTCCGATTAACGGAAGCGTATCAAGAACGGGAATTGCAGAGCAGTTCGGCTGTAAGTCGCAGGTAATGTCTGTTGTAGCTGCTCTCACAATGATTTTGGTGCTGCTTTTTGGAACAGAACTTCTCGCATATCTTCCGGTGCCTGTGCTTACGGGAATCGTTATTGCTGCGTTAATCGGTATTTTGGAGATTGGTCTTGCTAAGAAGCTTTGGAAAACAAATAAACAGGAATTTTTGATATTCATGGCGGCGTTTTTGGGCGTTTTGGTGCTTGGAACGATTTATGGCGTAATTATCGGCGTGATTCTGTCATTCGTGGCCGTTATTATCAGGGCGGTAGTGCCTCCGAAGGCATTTCTTGGTATGATACCCGGACATGAAGGCTTTTACGCACTTAAACGAAACAGCAAGGCACGCCCTATAAAAGACACTGTGCTTTATCGTTTCAGCGGAAATCTGTTTTTTGCAAATATTAATACATTTCAGCAGGATATCGAAAATGCAGTGACGGAAAATACAAAACAGATTATTGTTGATGCAAGCGGTATAGGAAATATTGATATTACTGCGGCGGACAGGCTTGTTATATTAAACAGGAATCTCCAGAAAAGAGGAATAAAATTCTATATTACGGAGCATGTAGGTGCGGTAAATGATCAGCTTAGAACTTATGGAGCAGGCAGTCTTGTTGAGGACGGTGTTGTAAGAAGAACTGTTTCGCTGGCGCTTCGTGCTGCCGGTGTAAATAAGCCGTATCCTTTAGAGGGAACGGATAGTAGTGAGGACGTCATGTTTATTGAAGCGGACGAGCGTCTTGCGGAATTTGAGTGGGCATTTGGAAAAGATGCCGAGGAAAAAATGGAGCAGTTTGCAATGGAGGTCGCAGACAGAATTGCTGCTGCGAAGGAATATCATGATGAATTGATTGAGCAGGCGGAAAATACTGTTTCTTGGGGACGCTTGGGACTGTTTGATGAGGACGAGCTGTTAGAGCGTCTGGAAATGCATTTGTCAGAGATTGCACATAACAATCCTGAGTATGAACATGAGATTGAGGAGCGGATTGAGCAGAGAAGACGCATTATCGAGCAGAAGCTGCAGAATTTAAATCCTGAGGCGATAAAGCTTTTGAAACGGCACAGAAAAGAGCTTTCGGAGCATTTTAAGAAAAACAATCCCGAGGCGTATGCACATATGATTGCAAGAAGAAAAGAGCATATAAGACATCTGGAAAAGACAAATCCGGCTCTGGCACAGAAACTTAAGGATTTATACAGGCAGAATGGAGAGGATTAATGAATATATTAAATGCAGAAAATATAAGTAAGATTTTTGGAGAAAAGCAGTTATTTGACGGAGTGTCACTTGGCGTTAATAAGGGTGATAAGATTGGAATAATCGGAGTAAACGGAACCGGAAAATCTACATTTTTAAAGATAATAGCAGGTTTAGAGGAAGCAGATGCGGGGCAGGTAGTAAAGGGAAGAGATGTCACCGTTTCTTATCTTGGTCAAAAATATGATTTCCATGAAAAGGATACGGTACTTAGTTATGTGCTGCGTGGCAAAAAGAACAGTACGGAGGCACAGGCAAAAACGATTCTTACGCAGCTTGGAATCACTGAATTTGACAGGGAGCTTAATTCACTTTCGGGAGGACAGAAGAAAAGAGCGGCGCTTGCAAAGACGCTGCTTGAACCGTCGGAAGTGCTTATTCTGGACGAGCCGACAAATCATCTTGACAATGAGATGGTACTTTGGCTTGAGAAATATATAACGCAGTTTAAGGGTGAGCTTCTTATGGTAACTCATGACCGTTATTTTCTTGACAATGTTACGAACAGAATCGTGGAGCTGGACAGGGCAAAGCTTTACAGCTACGATTCTAATTATTCAGGTTTCCTTGAATTAAAGCTGCAGCGTGAGCAGATGGAGCAGGCAACTGAAAGCAAGCGTCAGAATATAATGCGGCGTGAACTGGAATGGATAAGAAGAGGCTGTCAGGCACGTTCAACTAAGCAGCAGGCGAGAATTGACCGCTATGAGGATATGAAGGAGGCTTCAAGACAGGCACGAATGAGACTTGAGAAGCAGTCGCTTGAGATGAATTCTGTAACTTCAAGGCTTGGAAAGAAAACAATAGAACTTGACAGCATCACAAAGGGATATGACGGAAATATTTATATTAATGATTTTTCATACATTTTTTTAAGAGATGACCGCATAGGTATAATTGGTAAGAATGGCTGCGGTAAGTCCACGCTTATGAAGATAATTACGGGGCAGCTTAAACCTGACAACGGGGAAGTTGTCATTGGAGATACCGTTAAAATCGGATATTTTATGCAGGAGAACGAACCTCTCGATGAGAAAATGACGGTGCTTGAGTATGTGAGAAGTATTGGAGAGTATGTGACGACAGCAACAGGTAAGGCAACGGCATCGCAGATGTGCGAGCGCTTCCTGTTTCCGCCTAAAATGCAGTGGACTCCGATACTTAAGCTTTCGGGAGGTGAAAAAAGAAGACTTTATCTTCTGAGCGTCCTTATGAGTGCTCCGAATGTGCTTATTTTAGATGAACCGACTAATGACCTTGATATTGAGACATTGGAGATTCTGGAGGAATATCTGGACAGCTTTGCAGGAATTGTTATTGTCGTTTCGCATGACCGTTATTTTCTTGACAGGGTGGTTGACCGTATTTTTGCATTTGAAGAGGGTGGACATCTGCGCCAGTATGAGGGCGGTTTCAGTGATTACTATGAAAAAAGCCATGCGGTTCTGACTGAAACTGACGATAAGGATAATTCAAAGAGCAGGAAGAAAACGTCAAAGGAATATAATAAGAACAGGGAAAATAAGCTTAAATTCTCATATAAGGAGCAGAAAGAGTTTGAAACGATTGACGATGATATTGCGGAATTAGAGATGAAGCTTGAAGCGCTTGAGGAGGAGATTGCACAGTCTGCGACACAGTACAGCAAACTGACGGAGCTTGCGGCAAAAAAAGAGCAGCTTGAGGAGGAACTTGAAAATAAGATGAACAGGTGGGTTGAGCTTAATGAGCTTGCAGAGCAGATAGAGCAGCAAAAAGGCAGCAGATAATGACCTAAAGTACCATATGACATATTTTGACAAGATATTAATAGCATGATAAACTTATCTACGGTTGCAATTTATTAAAAAAATATTATAAATTGTAAAAATTTTAAGAAATATGGAGGAGTGTAAATGTTTTGTCCAAATTGTGGAACGAAAAACGACGATGATGCTGTTTTTTGTGAAAACTGTGGAACGAGGATTATGGAAGAAAATCAGGTTCCGCCGAATACAGTCGCAGGGCAGCCACAGCAGCCGGCAGCTTTTAAGCTTTCAAAAAATATGATTGGTTTGATTGCAGCAGTGGCAGCAGTGATAGTGGCAGTAATAGTATTTGTCAGTGTGGGAAAGTCGGTTACGGATTATAAGAAGCTGGCAGTTAAGTATGTCAAAGCGGTTGAAGAGGGAAACTGGGATAAGGCATATTCCCTTATGAATCTGCCTGAAAGTGAATTCCTTACAAAGGAAGCATATATTAAAGTGAATGAAGAAAAATCTGTTGCAACTGTTATTAATATTACGGCACAGGATGTCAGTGCTTTAAAAGAAAAGTACGATGTAGATGCCGCTTTGGGAAGCAAGGTGGTTGCGGTTACATATTCATGTCCGGGTGCATCTTCAAAATCAAAGTATGTTAATCTTGATAAAATGGATTCAAAGGCTATGCTGTTTTTTGACAGCTATAAGGTAAGCTCGGACGGTGTTGTTGCATTTGATAGTGTTGTAAAGGTTCCGTCAGGAAGTAAGCTCTATATCAATGGAACAGAAGTGAATCGCAGCTACATGTCTGATAATAAGTCTACCGAAAAGATTGATTATTATGTCATTCCGTTTCTTTTTCAGGGAGACAATGAGATTAAAGTTGTAAGTGAATATGCAAACGATGTTGAGGAAGTTGTGAATTTTTACGGAACAGGTGATATTTACAGTGTTTCTGCATCACAGCTTACATATAAGAGCGATATGATTGAAGCGGCAAAGAATCAGGCAAAACAGGATTTGGAGAAAATTGTTCCTGCGGCTGTGGAGCAGAAGAAATTTTCTGATGTTGGTCTTAATTGTCTGGCTTCGGCAGAGACGACGCTGAATAATTATTATACAAGGAATATTTTGGGAGAATGTCATTCTTCTTATCGTGATGTGAAGAGCCTGTCTCTTGCAAATGTTTCGGTTAAGGAAAGTTCATCAAAGGTATATATTGATTCCAGTGACGGATTTCCGTATATTAAGATTACAGCGAGCTACAGTCTTATAGGTTCTTATGTATATAAGTATAATAATGAGACAAGAGAAGGTAAGAATAATTCGGCTTCAGCGTCATTTAGCTATAAGTATAATAACGGGCAGTGGCAGTTGTATAATATGAGTGTCAGTCTGTATATTTCATAAAGAGAAAGGAAGGAAAAGTAAAATGGCATTTTGTAAATATTGTGGAAAGCCTTTGGAAGAAGGAGAAGTATGCAGCTGCGCTGGAAATGTTGCAGCACAGCAGGCAGCAGCTAATGCAGCACAGCAGATGAATAATCAGTATGCTAACGCTGCTCAGAACAACATGAACATGAATATGAACGGACAGCAGATGAATGGACCCCAAATGAATGGTCAACAGATGAATAGCTGGCAGCAGAACAGCCAGTTTAATGCACAGCAAATGCAGCAGAAGGCTAATGAATATATGCAGCAGGGAATGGAAGTTGCCGGAAATACATGGAAGAATCTTCTGGAAATTTTTAAAGCACCTGCAGAGGCAGGACGTCGTTATGTTGCAAAGGCGGATATGGTGGTTTCAATAGTTCTTATTGCTCTCCAGGCAGTAATTGCCGGAATTTTTGGTTTGATATGTGCATTTAAGGTTAATTCAGCATTTTCAAGTGTTTTATCACTGCTCTCAACATATAGTTTAGGCAAGGGATATAATATTTCATTAGTAAAAGGTTTCTTTATTACATTACTGTTTTCACTTATCTTTTCGGCAATTTTTGCATTAATCTTTTTTGCGGCAGGAAAGAGTGTTAAAGCTGAAATGAACTTTAATAAGGCACTTGCCATTACAAGTATAAGAAGTGCTGCAGTGATACCGTTTATGCTTGCCGGTTGTGTGCTGATATGGATTAATGTTCCTTTGGGAATTGGAATTTTTTATCTTGGAAATGTATTGGCAATCTGTTATATATATGCATCTATGACAGGAATCTGCGAGGAAAACAAACTTTCATATGTAATTGCGGCAGCCGTTATAGTATTTCTTATTGTCACAATTATTATTATGAGCAAAGCTGTCGGTATTTATGTGCCGTCAGGCTTTAAGAGCTTAAGCGGTTTAAGCAGTATGAAGAGTATGTTTTATTAATCAAATAGGAAGCTGACTTAAAGTTAAAAACAGAATACATATTATAATAGGAAGAAACAGCACTGCAAATTTTGTTTTGCCAAGGAGCAGGGGAGGGTGTGAAAGGAGAGCTAAAACTCCCGGAGCCATCACGGTCGGGAGAAAAGCGGGTGGCGGAAGGACTGTTATAACCGCGTCGGTACTTAGGCTGCGTATTTTGCAGCCTTAGTATCCGCTACGTGGTTATCCGAGCGGAAGCGTGTCCTGCTGCCACCCCCTTTTCTCTGCATTGTATTAAAAAAAGAACAAAATAACAGGTTGATTTTATTAGTATACTCGTGTATACTAGCTATTGCTGTGACATTGATAGCTGTGAAGCGTGAGGTTGCTGCGGCGCATAACCGCAGGTTTTCCGTGGAGCGAATGTCAAATAATTCTGGCGACAAGTCACTGTACAAATAATCATCTGTAAGAGAAGAAAAGATGACACGTTAATATTTCACAATGAGACATTGTGATACACGTGGGAGTGTGTACAGTCACCGCTTGTCGTACTTAAATTTAGAAAGTGCGAAGGAGGCGACTTTTTTTATGGCAAATCAGGTAATTAGAATTACACTGAAAGCTTATGATCATCAGTTGATTGATCAGTCAGCAAAGAAAATCATCGAAACTGCTAAGAAGACAGGAGCACAGGTAAGTGGTCCGGTACCTCTTCCAACAAAGAAGGAAGTTGTTACAATTCTTAGAGCTGTTCACAAGTACAAGGATTCAAGAGAACAGTTCGAGCAGAGAACTCATAAGAGATTAATCGATGTATTATCACCATCTCAGAAGACAGTAGATGCATTATCTAAGTTAGAGATGCCGGCTGGTGTATTCATCAACTTGAAGGTAATGAACTAATTCATTATCACAAAATTTTTTCATTAATAAGAGCAATAATCCTAAGGGTTTAATATAGAAGCAACTTATGCATGCGTGTCTGATTAGTGTAACACACAATGCAACACAGTGGTGCAGGTTCCACTTATATTGGCTGTTCTAGGATGACAAGATGCGCTTACGCATTATATTTCCGGTTGTAGAAATAAAGTGATTGCACCGGATTCAGCGTAATCACCTTGTCCGCTGTAGATTAAACAGGAGGAAAATCAATGAAGAAAGCAATTTTAGCTACAAAAGTCGGAATGACTCAAATCTTCAACGAAGACGGTGTTTTAACACCTGTAACTGTTCTTCAGGCAGGTCCTTGTGTAGTGACACAAGTAAAGACTGTTGAAAATGACGGTTACGCAGCAGTTCAGGTAGGTTTTGCAGACATTAAAGAAAAGTTAGTCAGCAAGCCGGTAAAGGGACATTTTGATAAGGCAGAGGTTCCTTACAAGAGATTTGTAAGAGAATTCAGATTTGAAAATGCAGCAGATTATTCTGTAAAAGACGAAATCAAGGCTGACATTTTTGCGGCAGTCGATAAGGTAGATGCTACTGCTATTTCAAAGGGTAAAGGTTTTCAGGGCGCAATCAAGAGATTAGGCCAGTCAAGAGGACCTATGGCTCACGGTTCTAAGTTCCACAGACATCAGGGTTCAAATGGATCAGCTACAACACCTGGTAGAGTATTCAAGGGAAAAGGAATGCCTGGACATATGGGTTCTAAGAGAATCACAGTTCAGAATCTTGAAGTAGTAAGAGTTGATGTTGAAAACAACGTAATCTTAGTTAAGGGTGCAGTACCTGGACCTAAGAAATCATTAGTAACACTGAAAGAAACAGTAAAAGCAGGAAAGTAGTTTTTACTAGGGAAGGAGGACCACACAGATGGCAAACGTATCTGTTTACAATATGGAAGGCAAGGAAGTTGGT
>JAGAJD010000217.1 GCA_017626275.1 Lachnospira sp. | reverse complement strand
TTTAAATATAGTATAAGGTGCGGAATATAAAAATGCAAGCCGTAACCTTATGGGATATTTATATCACGCGCAAAGACAAAATATTACAGTAAATATAAGGAATATTTAATACTATTTTAATTGACATTTTTTTAAAATGGTAAAATAATGTAACTTGTTACAGAATTTAGTGTGTTAAAGTATAAAAATGAAAGGGAAAAAAGATGCTTGAATTAGACAACATCGTAAAAAATTATGTTTCAGGAGATACTACCGTAAAAGCTTTAAAAGGAATTAATCTTAAATTCCGTGACAGCGAATTTGTATCAATATTGGGACAGTCAGGCTGTGGCAAGACAACAATGCTTAATATAATTGGAGGTCTTGACCGGTTTACGAACGGCGATTTGCGGATTAACGGACGCTCTACAAAGAATTTTAAGGACAGGGACTGGGACGCATACCGCAATAATTCCATAGGTTTTGTATTTCAGAGTTATAATCTTATTCCACACCAGACGGTGCTTGCAAATGTGGAGCTTGCTTTGACGCTGTCAGGCGTATCCAAGTCGGAGAGAAGAAAGAGAGCAGTTGAGGCGCTTGAAAAGGTCGGCTTAAAGGAACAGATTCATAAGAAGCCTAACCAGATGTCGGGCGGACAGATGCAGCGAGTTGCCATTGCGAGAGCTTTGGTAAATGACCCTGATATTCTTCTTGCTGATGAGCCGACAGGAGCACTCGACACAGAGACAAGTGTTCAGATTATGGAGATATTAAAGGAGATTGCCAAAGACAGGCTTATTATTATGGTAACTCATAATCCTGAGCTGGCAGAAAAGTATTCTACAAGAATTATAAGACTTCTTGACGGAAATATTGTAGATGATACAAATCCTTACAGCGAAGAGCAGATGAAGGCTGACGCTTCAGCAAGCCAAAAGGAAACTAAAGCGGCGAAAAATGGTAAGGCAAAGAAGCAGAAGACTTCAATGTCATTTTTTACGGCATTGTCTCTTAGTATGAATAACCTTATGACTAAGAAAACAAGAACCATACTAACGGCATTTGCAGGCAGTATAGGTATTATCGGAATTGCACTGATTCTTGCTATTTCAAACGGTATTCAGGATTATATTGACAGGGTGCAGCGTGACACACTCTCAAGCTATCCCGTACAGATACAGTCAGAGACTATGGATATAAGCAGCATGGTTGAGATGATGGTTGGAAGCGAAGATGAATCATCAGAGCATGACAGGGATAAGGTTTACAGTAATATGATTATGACTGAACTTGTGAATACAATGATTTCGGAAGTGAAGAATAATAATCTTAAAGAGTTTAAAAAATATATTGAAAGCGATGAGAGCGGAATTTCGGAGTATGCGGCTGATATTCAGTACAGCTATAATGTGGATATTAACATTTATGATAATGATACAAGTGACGGCGTGACACGCCTTAATCCAAGCACAATCATGGAATCCATGTATGGAGGCAGCGGCAGCAGTTCTTCACAGGGAGGAATGCCGGCTGCAATGTATACTAATGCTAACGTATGGAGCCAGCTTTTGGGAAATAATGAATTACTTGATTCCCAGTATGACATGGTTGCAGGTAACTGGCCGGCTGATTATGACGAGGTAGTGCTTGTTATTGATGAGAATAACGAGGTTGATGATTATACATTATATTCATTAGGCTTTAAGGACCCTGACGAAGTAAACACAATGTTTAAGAAAATTATGGCAGGGGAGACATATGAGACAGAGGAAGAGGAATATACTTACGATGAAGTATTGGAAAAGAAATTTAAGCTGATTCTTCCTACCGATTACTATGAATATAATGAACAAAAGGGAATTTGGGAAGATAAGAGTAAAGACGATGCATACATGAAAACGGTAGTTGATAACGGAAAAGACATTAAGATTGTCGGAATTATCAGACCAAAGGAAGATGCCGTAAACACAGCCATTAAGAGTGGTGTAGGATACACTAAGGAATTAATGGAATATATAATTGACGGCGTTAATGACAGTAAAGTTGCAAAGGCACAGCTTGCTAACGAGGAGACAGACATTTTTACGGGAATCCCTTTTGCAAATGATAAGGATACACCTATCACAATGGACGATGTAAACGCCTATGTGGCTACGCTTCCGGCAGAGGAGCAGGCACAGATGAAAGGTTTTATGAGCCAGATGACAGAGGAGCAGATACTTGCAAGCTATTCCGAGTCGCTTAAGGCACAGACAACAGAGGCAACCTTTGAGGGAAATAAAGAGATTTTGGGAATTACTAATCTTGATAATCCGTCTGAAATTGATATTTATGCCGTAAGCTTTGATGCAAAGGAAAGAATTCAGGATATTATCAGTGATTATAATAAGAAGGTAACAGATGACGGTAAAGAGGAAAATGCTATTAATTATACAGATTATGTAGGAATTATGATGTCCTCCGTAAGTACTATTATAACGGCAATTTCATCTGTACTTATAGCTTTCGTTGCAATATCACTTGTGGTATCATCTATCATGATTGGAATTATTACATATATTTCCGTCTTGGAAAGAACTAAGGAAATTGGTATATTAAGAAGTATAGGAGCTTCAAAGAAAGATATTTCAAGAGTATTTAATGCAGAGACTCTTATCGAGGGCTTTGTGTCAGGCGCAATGGGTATTATTATAACGCTGCTGTTATGTATTCCTGCCAATGCGATTATTGAAAATGTGACAACAATCGCAGGAGTTGCAAAACTTCCTGTTGCAGGAGCCGTAATACTTGTTATAATAAGTATGGTGCTGACATTAATTGCGGGCTTTGTTCCGGCTAAGATGGCAGCAAAGAAAGACCCTGTTGTTGCTTTAAGAAGTGAATAACAAAAAGAATCTAAGGAGGAGCGTCAATATGAGGGATCTTTTTAAGCTTTTAAAAACATCTGTTCTTATATTGGCGCTTGTTGTATGTGTATATATTGTTGGAGGAGATTATTTTTCTGATAGTAATGAGAAAGCATCGACAAGCAGCCAGAATTACATAAATGAGGCAGTTGCCAATTTGGGAGACATTTTGGCGACAGTGGAAAAAGGGACAGTCTCGGGAGGCGGTAATGATAAGCTGAGTGACTCGGTTAAGTCAGACTATCAGCCGGTTTTAGGAACGGGTCAGCTCGTGGAAAATGAAAAGGCTACGGAGGCGCCGTCAGGAGCTGCAACGGCATATGATTTTCCCGAAACGATGTATCCGTATCGTGCAATGCTTTCTGATACACAAAAAGAGGTATATGACCAGATATATGAGGGAGTGCTGGAGCTTAAAGAAAATGTGTCTCTGTGCAGACAGCTTGACCAGAGCAGTATAAAAAATGTAATGAATGCTGTTTTTAATGATCACCCGGAATTATTCTGGCTGGAAATGGGATACAGCTATGGTTACACAAGCAAGGGAACTGTCATTTCCGTTATGCTTAAATATAATGAGACGGCAGATACCTTGCAATCAAGCAAAGAAAAATTTTTAAGCGCAGCAGGAAAAATTATCAATGCGGCAAGTGTGTTGACAACAGATGAAGAAAAGGAAAAATATGTGTATAAGGCGATTCAGAATATGTGTGTTTATGATGAGAACGCGGAACTGAATCAGAGTGCATACAGCGTGTTTGTAAACGGACGTTCCGTGTGTGCCGGGTATTCAAGGGCATTTCAGTATATTATGCAGCAGCTTAATATTCCGTGTTATTTTTGTACAGGATATGCCAACGGAGGCAATCATGCGTGGAATATTGTATACATAGATGGGAAATATTATAATGTGGATTTGTCATGGGACGATTCTTTGGGAGACATTTCTGAGACGATATCGTATGCATATTTTAATCTCTCGGATAAGGCGATTTCCGTTGACCACACGAGAAGAGAATTGTCTTTAAAGCTGCCGGAATGTAAGTAATGAAATATGGCAGCGTCAGTTGTATATAAGGAGAAATGTGAGAAAATATGAGATATCTGATTGATACGCACACGCATACGCTTGCAAGCGGTCATGCCTATAATACTATTGATGAGATGACAAGAAGGGCGGCGGATATAGGGCTTGCTAATATTGCATTTACGGAACACGCACCCAAAATGCCGGGAAGCTGCGGAAAGCTGTATTTTAGCAATTACCGTGTGCTTCCTAAGGAAAAATACGGTGTGAGGCGTTTTTTCGGCTGCGAGGCAAATATAACGGATTATCAGGGAAAGCTTGATTTGTCCGACGGATATTTACAGAAAATGGACATAGTTATTGCAAGCTTTCATATTCCATGCATAAAGCCGGCGACAATTAAGGAGCATACGGCGGCGCTGCTTAAGGTAATGGACAATCCGCATGTACACATTATCGGACATCCTGACGACAACAGATATGAACTCGACATGGAGATGCTTGTGAAAGCGGCAAAAGAAAAGCATAAGCTTTTAGAGCTTAACAACACCTCGCTAAAGCCAGAAGGACCACGAAGCGGCGCAAGGGATAATGATTTGCAAATGCTTGACCTGTGCAAAGAATATGATGTCTGCATAGCATTAGGAAGTGACGCCCACGTAGAGGAAGATATCTGCAACTTCACCTACGCCGAAGAACTCCTAAGTGAAGTAAACTTCCCCGACCGCCTGATAGTAAATCTTGATATGGATTTGTTAAACAGTTATATAAAGTAAATACAGCAAATAAGGTATACAATCTTTTGAGTTTTGTGTTTTTCCTTTTGTCACGATGTGAATAGGATATCAGGCTTATATGAAACGATGAAATGCACCGTTTAACGGACAGATTTTTATTTTTGTACGTCGGGAGGCGGACATTTATGTCCGACGACAGCGAATAAAAATGAAAATCTGTACTTTAACCGGTGTGTGAATGTTTCATATAAGTCTGATATCCCTGTCAAAGCGTACCAAAGGAAAATACAAAAACTCAAAAAATTTACTGCTTTACTATAAAACTTTAATGTGCTAAAATACAAGAATCTGATAAATTTGAATTGTACATTTGTAAGAAACGAGGGATTTCATGAATAATAAATTAAAAACACCGGAAGTAGAGCAGTTGTTTGATGCTATATTAAGTCTTGAGAATAAAGAAGAATGTTTTGCATTTTTTGAAGATATCTGTACGATTAATGAGCTGTTATCGCTTTCACAGAGATTTGAGGTGGCGAAAATGTTGAGAGAGCATAGAACCTATCTTGATATTGCGAATAAAACAGGGGCGTCCACCGCAACCATAAGCCGTGTGAACCGTTCGCTTAATTACGGCAATGACGGTTATGACAAGGCGTTTGAAAGGCTTAATCTGTTAAATGAAAAAAATGAATAATATAAGAAAAATACGCTGCATGAATAGGTTAAATTCATGCAGCGTATTTTATTGTTATTTTTTGCTTTTTTTAGTATGCAGCTCTTTATCTGATGACTTTCTTGAAGCAAAATCATCAATAAGATTTTCAATAATATTCTTCTTCATATAGACATCAAAGCTTAAGAGTGACACTAATGAGAAAAACTCTAAAAATTCGTGGTCTTCATCGTCACTTATATTGGCAAAAGCTTCTTCTGAAAGGTGTGCTTTTTCAAGAACATCTTTTGATATGCCGCCAATCTGTGATTTGCACATATTGTAAATCTGCTTGTATATACCGTCCAAATTGGCGGTGTCGTTATCGCTGAAAAACGAAGACGTAAGCGGTTCTAAAAGAGTCTGTATATCACTGATTGATAAAATATTTTTGAAATAATATATAAATGTCAGTACATACAAATGCTCTTTAGAATATTTTTTCTTTACAGGCGGAGGAAGAAGATTATTCTTAGTGTAATTATTAATCATTGTCTTGGTAAGAATCTTATCATCTTCCCTGCGCTTACAGTCGCTTAGATGTTCGTCCATAAACGTAGTCACCAGATCCATGTACAAATCAATATTAGGTACCTCACCGGGTTTGATATAATTCATTTTTGCAAGCCGTTTTAACAAAGTGGCTACAAACTGTGTATAATCGTTATTCATAATAATCCTTTCGTCCATTAAGTACGGTTCGTTTTCTGAAATGCTAACTATATTATATAGTATTTAAAACTAGATAGCAAATATTTTTTCGTGACAATTTGTGCCTTATATAATATACTATAAACAATGGGGCAGACGAAATGTCTGTAAATATTTATACCGTACAGGTGGAATGGAGGATATTATTATGGGAGTTTTAACAAGATTTAAGGATATTATGTCAGCAAATATTAACGCATTGCTCGATAAGTGCGAAGATCCTGAAAAGATGATTGACCAGTATATGCGCAATCTTGAGAGTGATTTGGGAAAGGTTAAAGCAGAGACTGCTTCCGTCATGGCAGAAGAGACAAGAGCAAAGAGAGAACTTGATGAGTGTACACAGCAGATAAATAAAATGCAGTCATATGCAGAGAAGGCATTAAGAGCAGGAAATGAATCAGATGCAAGAGCATTTTTGGAAAAGAAACAGCAGCTTGTGTCAACTCAAAGCTCTTTACAGCAGTCTTATGACATAGCAGCAGCAAATGCAGCTAAAATGCGCCAGATGCACGATAAGCTTGTAAAGGATATAGAAAGCTTAGAGGCAAGAAGAGCGGCAATAAAGGCAAAGGTTAAGACAGCAAAAGCACAGGAGCGCATTAACAGTGTAGGCTCAAGTGTGTTAGGCGCTAATAACAGCATGGAAGCATTTAACAAAATGGAAGAAAAGGCTAACAGAATGTTAGATGAGGCTAACGCTATGGCAGAGTTAAATCAGTCACAGGAGGACGCAGATATTGACAATCTTGCAGCAAAATATGACGCAGAGCCTGCTAATACAGCAGTTGATGATGAACTGGCAGCATTAAAGGCACAGATGGGATTGTAATTTTGTGTTTTAGAATTGAGATTAATGCGCAAAAAGCGGCGCAGAAATGAGGAGTAAAATGGGATTATTCGGCAAGCAGCTTGCTAATGTTGTGGAGTGGGAAGAGTACAGAGATGACTGTATTTTCTGGAAATGGACCAATCGTGAAATTAAAAAAGGCAGCCGTCTGATTATCAGGGCGGGTCAGGACGCTATATTCATGTATAACGGCAAAATTGAAGGTATTTTTAAGGAAGAGGGAAGTTTTGATATAGAGTCTGATATTATACCGTTTCTTTCAACTTTAAAGGGCTTCAAATTCGGATTTAACAGCGGTGTGAGGGCTGAGGTACTGTTTGTAAATACTAAAGAACTTACCGTAAAATGGGGAACAAAGAATCCAATAGCGATTCCTACACAGGCACTTCCGGGAGGAATGCCAATAAGAGCATTCGGTACATTTGCAATTAAGGTTGAGGACTATATAACGCTGATAGATAAGGTGGCAGGCGTTAAGCAGATGTATACAATTGAGGACGTAAGAGAGCGTGTTGTGTCAGTACTTGACCAGCTTTTGATGAAGTGGATATCAAAAGAGGGCAAGGATATGTTCAATCTTCAGGCTAATGCGTCCGATATTGCAATGGGGATCAGGGAAGATCTGGATATGCAGATGCTTAAGCTGGGGCTTACAATTACTGATTTTAAT
>JAGAJD010000216.1 GCA_017626275.1 Lachnospira sp. | reverse complement strand
TTGTGGTAGTTATTGTCGGTATGAGTTTTATTGGTCCTATTCTATATTTTCTGTTAGGAAAGGAGGAAGCGTAAAATGAATGTACTGACGATTTCTAATATCAAAAAGAGGTTTGGCGATAAGGAAGTCTTAAAGGGTGTAAGTTTATCGGTTCCGGAGCATAGTGTGTTCGGTTTTATTGGTAAAAACGGGGCTGGTAAAACAACGACAATGAAAGCTGTTTTAGGATTGCTCGGCATAGACAGCGGGGAAATACTGGTTGCAGATGAAAAGGTTGTCTATGGTCAGACGAAAACAAATAAGTATATTGGTTATCTGCCTGATGTACCGGAGTTTTATTCGTATATGACGCCGTCAGAATATTTGAAATTCTGCGGAGAGATTACCGGAATGGAAACAAAAGATATAAAGAGGAGAAGTGCTGAGTTGCTGGAACTTGTCGGACTTGGAGAGGAGCATCACCGTATCAGAGGTTTTTCAAGGGGTATGAAACAGCGGTTGGGAATTGCACAGGCGCTTCTAAACAGCCCTAAGCTGCTGATTTGTGATGAGCCAACCTCCGCATTAGATCCGGTAGGCAGAAAGGAAATTTTAGATATTTTTCTGGCTGCAAGGGAACAGACGACAATTCTATTTTCCACACACATATTGTCAGATGTCGAAAGAATCTGCAGTGATGTTGCAGTTTTAAATAATGGAAGAATAGCAGTTCAGGGAGAGCTTTCAGAAATCCGCAACATGCGTACTGCAGACGAGTTTTCTGTTGAGGTGGAGCGAAGTGAGGATACCGCAAAAATTCTGAGTGCATTTTCTTCAATCTGCAAAGAAGTATCGCCTACACAAATTATATTTCAAAACCATGAAAAAGATATGTTTAATATTATGAAGTTTGTTGCAGAGCAGCAGCTTTCAATCCAGAGGATAGAACGCCTTGAACCTTCCTTGGAATCTTTGTTTATGGAGGTGATAGACAAATGAAAGGAATGTTGGCTTTTATAAAAAAAGAGTGGCTTGAAACGGTCAGATCGGGACGTTTGGGAATTTTGGCGGTTGTGTTTGTGATTTTGGGAATTATGAATCCGGCAATCGCAAAGATGACACCATTGATGGTGGAATTAATGACGGATTCTCTTGCTGAAATGGGTATGAACATAACAGAAGTTTACGTTGACGCGATGACTTCCTGGACACAGTTTTTTAAGAATATACCAATAGGTTTGATTGCTTTTGTTCTGATATGCAGCAATACATTTACAAAGGAGTATCAGTCGGGAACGCTCGTCCTTGTTCTGACAAAGGGCTTAGAAAGATATAAAGTGGTTGCCGCAAAATCTGTCATTATGCTGCTGCTTTGGACATTCTGCTATTGGCTCTGCTATGGAATTACATATGGATATAATGCATATTTCTGGGATAACAGCGTTGCAGACAATTTATTTACAACCTCTCTTAACTGGTGGCTGTTTGGATTATGGACAATAACCCTTATCGTGCTTTTTTCAATGCTTGCACGTAATAATACGGGAGTACTGCTTGGTACAGGAGGTACTGTGATAGCGGCATACTTGATTAGCCTTTTCCCGTCAGTGAAGGAGTATACTCCGGCAGTGCTGATGAATACGGCTTCATTGCTTTCGGGGGCAGAGGAAATTACAGTATATGGTAAAGCTATTGCCGTCACGATTGTATTGTGTGTATTATCTGTTGCCGCAAGTATTCCGGTTATGAACAAAAAACAATTATAATTCTGACTTATCATAGTATCGTTTTTTACAATACACATCATTAGAAATCCATTATTATATAGCTATCAAATAAATAAAACACAAAACAAAGTCAGTCAAAGGTGCCTGAAAGAAGATTTCAGACACCTTTTTTGTTTACTTTGCAGGACATTTGCCGGCAGCAGAAAATCAGAAATTGTGCAGGTAGAAAAGAGGTATGTATATGAGTAGTCGAATTGAAGAGCATCCGATTCTTGGAGTGCAGGAAAAAGGAAGAAAAGTAACATTTACCTGTGACGGTAAAGCGGTGGAGGGATATGAGGGAGAGCCGATAGCGACAGCGTTAAAGGCGGCAGGCATTATGGTACACCGTTATACAAAAAAGGAGCATAAGCCGAGAGGAATCTTCTGTGCAATAGGAAGATGTACGGACTGTGTCATGATTGTAGATGGAAAGCCAAATGTAAGAACCTGCGTTACTCCGCTTAAGGAGGGCATGGTTGTAAATACACAGTATGGTGTATCGGCAGAGCCGTTTGAAAAGCAGTAAACGGAAAGAAAGGAATGGTAATGAGTATGAAACGATACGATTTAATCATAGTGGGAGCAGGCCCGTCAGGATTATCGGCAGCAATCGAGGCGGCCAGACGGGGACTTAAGGTAGTAGTATTTGATGAAAATGAAAAGCCGGGCGGTCAGTTGTTCAAACAGATACATAAGTTTTTTGGCTCAAAGGAGCATAAGGCAAAGGTAAGAGGCTTTGTAATAGGACAGCAGTTATTGCAGGAAGCGGCGGAACTTGGTGTTGAGGTAGTGCTTAACGCAACGGTAGTGGGAATGTATATGGACAAAGAAATCGTTGTGAAAATGGGAGAGGAAGTTCATCATTTCAAGGGCGATTCCATTCTTATAGCAACGGGTGCCGCTGAAAATATGGTTACATTTGACGGCTGGACGCTGCCGGGAGTTATCGGAGCAGGAGCGGCACAGACGATGATGAATCTTCATGGCATCAAGCCGGGAAGCAAAATACTTATGCTTGGTTCAGGAAATGTAGGACTTGTAGTAAGCTATCAGCTTTTGCAGGCAGGCTGTGAGGTTGTGGCGCTTGTAGATGCAGCTCCGAGAGTGGGAGGCTATGGAGTACATGCGGCAAAGGTCGCAAGATGCGGTGTTCCGTTTTATTTATCACATACAATTATGAAAGCAGAGGGAACGGAGTGTGTTACCGGTGTAACAATAGCACAGGTTGACAGTCATTTTAAGTTCATACCGGGAACGGAAAAGCATTTTGATGTTGATACCATTTGTCTTGCCGTAGGACTTTCTCCGATGTCGCAGCTTCTTAAAATGGCAGGCTGTGAAATGGAGGATAATCCAAGGCGCGGAGGTCAGGTTCCAATTTGTGATGAATACGGAGAGACTTCAATAAAGGGACTTTTTGTTGCAGGTGATGTATCAGGAATCGAAGAAGCAAGCTCTGCCATGATAGAGGGAAGAATTGCAGGTATTGCGGCAGCATATTATCTCGGATATATCGACAAGGAAGAGCTGGACGCTAAATATCAGGAAAATCAGGCGGCACTGGCAGGTTTAAGACAGGGCATGTTTGCACCGGAGAATCGTGGAAAATTAGTCGAAAAGACAGAGGAAGGCATTGACGTTTCAATGAATCTGTTGGAGAAAGGCTTTATTGCCGAGGACGAAATTGAGAGATTTCCGGGCGTCACTCATACAAAAGGGATACACCCTGTTATTGAGTGTTCGCAGAATATTCCGTGCAACCCGTGTCAGGACGCATGTCCTAAGCACTGTATAAAGATAGGTTCACATATTACGGCACTTCCGGCAGTAGATGAAAATGTTGAGTGTGTCGGCTGCGGTATGTGCGTTGCCTCATGTTCAGGTCAGGCAATTTTTCTTGTGCAGGAGGACTATGAACCGGGTTACGGAACAGTCACACTGCCGTATGAGTTTCTGCCGCTGCCGCAGAAGGGTGACAAAGGCTTTGGTCTTGACAGAAGTGGAAAAAAGGTATGCGAAGCAGAGGTGGTACAGGTTAGAACGTCGCCGGCATTTGACCACACGAATCTGCTTACCATAAAGGTTCCGTCCGATATGGTGATGAAAGCAAGATTTTATAAAGCAGAGTAAGTTATTCAGGAGGAGTGATGACTATGGAAAATATATATGACAGAGCAATTACACTTGGCGAATATGTACCTGAACCTGATGATGACCGTATCATATGCAGATGTGAGGAGATTACAAAGGGAGAGATTAGGAGAGCTGTACATGACGGTATGTATACCATTACTGAGATTAGAAGATATCTAAGGACGGGCATGGGCTTATGTCAGGGACAGACCTGTGCCAAGCTTGTAAAAAGTATTGTGGCGAGAGAACTTGAGGTGTCGCCTGCTGTGCTTGAGCCGGCAACATCAAGGTCGCCTATGCGTCCGATAGAAATGAAGATATTTGCACAGGAAGCTAAGGAGGTGGGCGACAATGTATAATACAGCAGATGTTATTATTGTAGGAAGCGGTGTTATAGGCTGCGCAGCAGCTTATTATCTGGCAAAAAAGGGAGTATCCGTAATTGTTCTTGACAAGGACGACAGCATCGGAAACGGCGGTTCCAGCAGAAACGGCGGAGGTGTTCGTCAGTCAGGACGTGATCCTAGAGAACTGCCGCTTGCAATGTACGGTGTAGAGCATATGTGGCCGACACTTTCAGAGGAGCTTGGCATCGATGTTGAATATCACAAGAAGGGAAATTTAAGACTTGGTAAAACTGAAAAGCACAAAGAGATTTTGCAGGGATTGACTGACAGAGCGGTAGCATGCGGACTTGATGTCAGAATGATAGACGGAAATGAAGTGAGGGAAATCAATCCTTATCTGAGTGAGGAGGTTACATGCGCAAGCTGGTGTGCAACTGACGGACATGCAAATCCTCTGCTTACAACGCTTGGATATTATAAAAACGCCAGAGCGCTCGGTGTCAGATTTATCACCGGGGAAGAGGTTGTAGAACTTCAGAAGATAAAAGGAAAGTTAAAAAGAGTTGTTACTAAAAAGAATGTGTATGAGGGTGAAAAAGTCATCGTGGCAGCAGGCTATGAAAGCCGTTCGATTATACAGAGTGTCGGAATTGACGTACCAATGCGTGCCG
This sequence comes from Lachnospira sp., assembly GCA_017626275.1. GTDB lineage: Bacteria > Bacillota > Clostridia > Lachnospirales > Lachnospiraceae > Lachnospira. The sequence continues at coordinate 4,468 of JAGAJD010000216.1, read as the reverse complement.
AGCTTATCGAGGCGCTTGTCACAGAGGCAGAGCCGAAAATGTTTGAACAGATGTTAGGAACAGCGGACGCAGACTTTTACGGACATCAGACTGATCACGGCTCATTTGTATTCGGTGGAGCGTCGGGTTTGGAAAGCACCGCTAAGGACAATGGAAAGATGATAACGGCAAGTATTACAGCTCCATGCATTTGCAGAGGTATTATGAAATACATTCCAAAGCTTGCCGATGCTAAAATTGTGAGGACATGGGCGGGCTACGAGGATATATGTATTGACGGTATTCCTGTTATCAGCGAGGTTGAGGAGGTTCCGGGACTTATTCTTGCATGTGCCTTTACAGGTCACGGATTCGGTATTTCACCTGTTGTCGGAAAACTGCTTTCCCAGATGGCGACAGGAGAGGAGACGATGCTTGATATTAAAGAATTCCGCTATGACCGTTTCCATGCAAACATATAGAAGAATGACTTTCAAAATTTAATTAAAAGTAGTAGAAAAATTAAAAATATTATGTTATACTGTCTATGACAAAGGCGTCAGTAGTAGGACTACTGGCGCCTTTTTTGCATTAAGGAAAGAAAACTCCTTGAATAGTGTGGTACAGACAGTGTAACGCATGAAGAAGGAGGATAAAAATATGGACACGAAAATTGATTTTCTGTATCTTAGCGAACCGGACATGGTAAAAGCCGGAGTTAAGGATATGAAGCAGTGTGTTGAGGTGATGGAGGATCTTCTTGTCACTCTGAATAAGGGAGATTATGTGATGGGAGGAAAAAACCACAATTCACATGGCTGTATGATTATGTTTCCTGATGATCCGCCGTTTCCGGGAATGCCTAAAAATGCGGACGAGAGACGTTTTATGGCAATGCCTGCGTATCTTGGCGGCAGATATCAGATGGCAGGTATGAAGTGGTATGGCTCCAACATGGAGAATAAGGAAAAGGGACTTCCGAGGTCTATTCTTATGATGATGTTAAATGATAAGGATACAGGAGCACCGCTCGCACTGATGTCAGCAAATCTTGTAAGCTCATACAGAACGGGAGGTATTCCGGGAGTAGGTGCAAAATACCTTGCAAGAAAGGACGCAAAAACAGTTGCCATCATAGGACCGGGCGTTATGGGTAAAACCTCGCTCAGCGCATTTGTAAGTGTATGTCCTAATCTTGATACACTTAAAATCAAGGGACGTGGACAAAAATCAATAGATTCCTTTATTCAATTTGTAAAACAGGAATGTCCGCAGATTAAGAATATTACGGTGTGTGAGACTTTGGAGGAAGCAGTCAGAGACAGCGATATTGTCAGCATGACGACCGTTGTGAGGGATAACGTAGATTCATTCCCTTATATCGATGAAGCATGGGTAAAGAAGGGAGCGTTAATCAGTATGCCGTCGGCGGCAAGGTTTGATGATGAATTTCTCGCAAAGCGGTGTAAGCTGGTAGTTGACAATTATAAGCTGTATGAAGCGTGGGAGGAGGAATATCCTTATCCAAGCTATCCGCAGGTACAGATAGTCGGTACAAAGTTTATGGATTTAAAGCATGACGGACTGATTCAGCAAAAGGACATCATAGATATCACTGATATTATTCAGGGAATACATCAGGGAAGAGAAAGCGATGATGAAATTATCGTATATTCTGTGGGCGGTATGCCGGTGGAAGACATTGCATGGGGAGGTACGGTATACAGAAACGCAGTTGAAAAAGGAATCGGCATAAAACTGCCATTATGGGATAAACCGGAAATGGCATAAGTCGAAGGAGTTGATGTCATGACAAATCAAAATAATATTACACCGGTACAGCCGTACCTGATTTTAAATGCAGACAATTATCAGAGGATTCATGCAGGAGATTTGGGAATATCGCAATTTTATGAATTTAAGGTTGAAAACGGTGGTCTGAAGGAATTTCAGGCAGTACCGGACGGAAGTATCGATATTGTATTTGGCATCAATGAGGAAAATGTCCGTGTGTATATAGGCGGAACAGTATTAAAGGTTAAACAGTGGGATTTTGAAGAAGGAAGAACCTACTTCGGAGTAAGATTTGAGCCGGGAAGGTGTATTCTTCCGCATGGGTTGTCAATCAGGGAGGTAGTTAATGCCGACCTTGAAATTGACAAGAAAGAATACGGAGACTGTCTTGTGGAGAATATCGCACAGAGCAGAGATATTTTGCAGCGCTCTCAAATTTTTATGAGATATTATCAGCAAATGCAGCAGCAGGAGTCACAGGATACGGTACATACGATTGAGCGTTATGTCAGAAAAAGGATATACGAAAGCTGCGGTAACATAACTGTTAAGGAGCTGAGTAAGGAAACAGGCTACTCAGAATGTTATGTGAGAAGAAGCTTTGAACAGATTCATGGTATATCGCCAAAAGTGTTTGAACGTTTTGTACGTTTTCAGTATATGCTTAATTCTATCGGACAGTATGCGAACGAAGCAAGAATGGAAGAACTTGCAGTAGCATGCGGTTATTATGACCAGTCTCATATGATGAAGGACTTTAAGAGCTTCGCAGGAACAACTCCCGAATTGTACAGGGGAATGATATCGGTCATGGACTGGAAGAAGATTGTTTAAATTAATAAAAAAATAAAAGCGTGGAGGTAATCAATATGAGCTTATCAAAAATTGAAATTGTAACAGGAATGTCAAAATTAACAGGTTTAAAGTCAGTGCTTAGTAAGGCAGGAGTCAGAGGCATGACGGTAATGCAGGTGCTTGGCTGCGGCATTGAAAAGGGAACAAAGGAATATGAGGTCGATGAAAACTATGAGATGGAGCTGCTTCCGAAACAGCAGATAAGCATTGTCGTAGAGACTGAAAAGGTGAAAGAAATTGTGGAAATGGTAAAACAGGAGCTTTATACAGGACATATCGGTGACGGCAAAATTTTTGTATATGAAATTTCAAATGTAATCCGTGTAAGAACAGGAGATGAGGGTATTGATGCACTGTAAGGTGCAGCGTAATTACCGTTTTTAAGAAAGGTAAGGTGTAAGTATGTCTGTGGAAAATAATGAGAAAAAGCTGGGGCTTGGCAGCGTTGTATCAATATCGGTCGGACTTGTCATTGCTACAAGCTGTCTTGTATCTCTTGGACAGGGAGCAGGAACGATAGGCGTAGTTTTCATTTTTGCGATGATAATCGCCTGTCTTTTAAATATGACGACAGTGGCATCACTTTCTGAGCTTAATGCACTGATGCCAAACACAACGGGAGGTCTTGCACAGTATACGCTTGCATGTATGGGACCGTTTCCGACACTTATATCAATGGTTGGAGGTTATCTCATATGCAATATGCTTTCCTGTGGAGTGGAGGCATCAATTTTTTCCTATGCGATGTCGGAGAGCTTTTCGTCAATACTGCCGTTGCCAAGTATTGGCTACACACTTATTATGACAATAATTGTAATGATAGCCAATCTCTACGGTGTGGATATGTTTGCAAAAATTCAGGATTTGGTAGCATTTCTTTTAGTAGGTTCCATGCTGGTGCTTGGCATTATTGGCGCATTAAGGCTTGGAACGGGAAATGTGGTAGAACAGCCGTTAAGTATGGCAATGAATTTTAATGATATTGCGTCAATGACTGCAGTTGCATTCTGGCTGTTTATCGGTGCGGAGTATGTTATTCCCGTATCTAAGAATGTTAAAAATGCAAAAAGAAATGTACCTTTAGGCATGATGATAGGACTTATTCTTATATGTATAGTACAGTCTATTATGGTATTCGGTTTTCATAATTATATTGCGTGGGATGAGCTTAAAGATTCAGCAGCTCCGCATCTGTTGTACGGTATGAATCTGCTCGGCACAGGCGGAAAAATATGGATGACGCTTGTTGCGGCACTTGCCGTAATAAGTACTCAGAATTCGACAGTCAATGGACTGGCAAGTATATGTCAGGGTATGGCTAAGATGAATATGATGCCAAGAATTTTTGCTAAGACAAATAAGCATGGTGTACCGTATTTCGGAGTTGTTTTTGTCAGTGTTATGATATTTGTATTTGCGGCACTCAGCAATGGTTCTTCAGAGGCGATATCATTCCTCATACTCGTTGGCTCCGTATTTTGGATGATATCATACATACTTGCACATATAGATGTATTAATTTTAAGAAAGCGTCTGCCAAAAGCACCGAGATCATTTAAGGTTCCGTGTGGACCGCTGTTTCCGCTGATAGGAATTGCCGGTACTGCTTACATGATTCTTAATATTTCAACGGACGCGGCAGAGCGCAATGCAATCTGGCTTCTGACAGGTGTTACATTCCTGATACTTGCTGTATATTCTTTCTTTTGGATAAAATATAAAATGCGTATGCCTGTATTTAAGAGCGTTCCGATGGAGAAGGTAATGGCAATGGAAAACAGCATGTATTATGAAATTAGAAAACGCCGGGGAATATGGCGTTAGATTTATCGATTACAGT
>JAGAJD010000215.1 GCA_017626275.1 Lachnospira sp. | reverse complement strand
CTTTGGATTTTTTAATGGAATTGTGGAGAAACTGGTGTTTGCTATTGATTTAAGAGTAGTGTCCGTGCTTGGAACTGTGCTGACGGTTGCATATCTGACTGATTTTACATTTCATTTTTGGAAAAGAGCGCAGTTACCATAAGCTTGGTAAGTGCGTTCTTGTTGTTTTGTATGATTAATTATGGGTATGAAAAGATGGAGATTTGAGGTATGTTTAAAACGGCAAAGGAAGATTTCTGGCTGTTAAAAAGCAGTGGAAAGCACATACTTATATTTGAACTGACGTACAAGCTTGCAGCAACGGCTGTTATTTTTCCGCTGGCTGTATTGCTGCTTGATTTAGTGCTTAATTTTGCGGGAATCAGTTATCTTACTAATGAATATATTTTACAGGCAGTAACAAATCCTGTTGTGATTGCCGTAATAATTATTTTTATTATTGTTTTTGTGACATACTGTACTTATGAGATGTCTTTTCTTGCCGCATGTTTTGAGCTTAAGCGTCAGGAGTGTCGTGCTTCCATTATTGAAACAGGGCTGACGGCATTAAAACGCATGAAGAATTTCCTCAAAATAAAAAATATTCCGCTGGCAATGTTTTATTTTATACTTATACTTGCAATTAACATTACTGTGTGGGGAAATGTGATATATTCCCAGACAACGGTAAATCTGTTTAAGACATATATTGTTTATGGCAGTACGGGAATAAAAGTTATTCTTGCAGCAGCAGTTATTGTGATATACGGGCTTGCATTTTCGGGTGTATATTCCTTTACAATATTTACATTAGAGGGAATTCCGTTTAGAAGTGCATATAAAAAGAGTGCTAAAATGGTAAAAAAGCATTTTGCGGGTACGGTATTGTCTCTTATTGTTTACAATCTGGCGATTTTGGCGATAATCGGAATTTTTTATGTACTTATTTCAGTTATTCTCATAGTTGGTGTGAAGCTGCTTGATATGGCATATATAGGAAGCGCGGTGTACCTGTCAGTGTTAAAATATGTACAGACGGGAACTAAAATATTGCTTGTTTATGTTGCAATTCCGCTCTCTTATGCTGTAATTTCCAGAATGTACTATAAATACGGAGATGACGAGACGATTGATTTCAGTGTAATATATATTCATGACAGATATTTTAAGGTGAACAGGGTTATTTATTTTTCTGTTTTAATAATTTCCCTTGTTTTAAACGGAATATATCTTGTTACCTCATTTCACAAAAATCCGTTTGACCGTATAGCTATTTTTCATGAGACAAAGATTACTGCACACAGAGGAGCTTCACTTGAAGCACCGGAAAATACACTGGCAGCTTTCCGGAAAGCTATGGAGGATTTAGCGGATTATATTGAGTTAGATGTTCAGCTTACATCAGACGGGGAGGTTGTTGTAATGCACGATACCAGTGCTTTAAGGACGACAGGTGTTGACAGAAATGTAAGCAGCATGACATTAGAGGAAATAAAGCAGCTTGATGCCGGCTCGTATTATAGTGAGGAGTATGCAGGGGAGACTGTCCCTACATTAGAGGAAGTTATGGAGCTTGTTCAGGGGCGTGTTATGCTTAATATCGAGATTAAAAGCGCAGCAAACAGCAGGAATCTTGCTGAAAAGGTTATTGATATCGTAAGAAAATATAATGTAACAGACAAATGTGTTGTTACGTCATTTGACTATAATGCATTAAAATATGTAAAACAGTATGAACCGAAGATTCAGACCGGTTATATACTTTCAGTGGCATACGGCGATTATTACAATATGGAAGATGTGGATTTCTTTAGTATGAACGCTTCATTCCTTTCTAAAAGAACGGTAGATGCGATTCATCATTCAGGAAAGCAGGTATACGCATGGACAGTGAATACTGAAAATTCTATCAAAAATCTTACTAACAAGGGCGTGGATAACATTATCACGGATAATCCCGTATTAGCGAGAGAGACAGTATATTCAAGAGATACTAGTGAAACTTTAATTAACATGATTAAATATGTATTTAACCGTTAAAAGGCTGCGGAATGGAGAAGCGTTATGGTAAGAGGAATTGGAACATCAAAAGGGATTGGAATGGGCAGGGCGCTGATTGTTGACAGTATAGTGCTTGAAGTAAAGGAAGAGCAGATTACAGATATAGCAGCAGAAAAAGAGCGGTATCAGGAGGCAAAACACCAGTTTATATGCGAAATTGAACAGATGATTGAGGATTTGAAGAAGCGTCTGGGCAAAGATGATAAGACAGCACTGATACTGCAAAACCAGATTTATCTTGTTAAAGATATGGAGATGGAAAATGGAATCAACCGTCTTATTGAGGAAAAAAAGATATGCGCAGAGGCAGCCGTGGAGCAAACATGTGAGTTTTATATAACACTTTTCGCATCTTCAGACAATGATGTTATGAACCAGCGTGTGACTGATATTGTAGATTTAAAAACCAGAATGACAGGGATTCTTATGGGAAAAGAAAAAATTGATTTGACACAGCTTCCTGCGGATACTGTTATTGTGGCAAGAGAATTGCAGCCTTCTGTAACTGCGCTTATGGACACACGTCATGTCGTGGGAATTGTAGCTGAAAAGGGAGGAGAAACCTCGCATGCGGCGATTCTTGCAAGAGCGCTTGAAATACCGGCAGTCTTAAGTATAAAAGGTGCATTAGGACAGATAAAGACAGGTGATTTTATAATTGTTGACGGAGAATACGGAGAAATTTTCATTAATCCGATTCCAAAAACAATAGAGATTTATAAGAAAAAAAGAAGTATTTATCAGAAACAGGTACAGGAACTTAAAAAATATATTGATAAAGAAACTGTTACACGGGACGGAAGAAGGGTGTGTCTTGCTGCAAACATAGGAAATGCGGGGGAAGCCGCTAAGGCTATGGAGGCAGGCGCAGAGTGCGTAGGACTGTTCAGGACAGAATTTCTTTTTATGAATGGAACATCAATGCCGACAGAGGAGGAACAATTTGAGGCATATAAAAAGGCGGCGGTAATCTGTAAGGATAAGGTGCTGACCATAAGAACGCTCGATATCGGCGGGGATAAAGATGTTCCCTATATGGGACTTGCCAAGGAGGCTAATCCGTTTCTGGGGTACAGGGCAATCCGTTTCTGCCTTGGGAGAATAGACATTTTTACAGCGCAGCTTCGTGCAATTTTAAGAGCCAGTGCATATGGAAATATAAGAATAATGCTGCCATTGGTGACAGGGGTAAATGAACTGAGGGCGGCAAAGACTGTTCTTCATAATATTATGAATGAGCTGGATAGCAAAAATATCAAATATGACAAAGATATTCAGATTGGAGTTATGATTGAAACACCTGCGGCATGTATGACAGCGGATATGCTTGCACAGGAGGCGGCATTTTTTTCAATAGGAACAAATGATTTGACACAATATATGCTTGCGGTGGACAGGGGAAATGAAAATGTCGCATATCTGTATTCGCCTCTTCACCCGTCTGTTTTGCGTGCAATAAAGAGAATAATAGAGTGTGCAAAGGAGAAAAATATAGAGGTGGGAATGTGCGGAGAGGCAGCAGCATCTCCTGCAATGATACCGCTGCTTTTGACCTTCGGTCTTGATGAATTCAGCGTGACAGCCACAAAGGTTCTCGAGACGAGAAAAAATATTGCTTCATGGACAATTAAGGAGGCGGCTGAAGTTACGGACGCCGTTATGAGTATGCATACGGAAAGAGAAATATCGGATTATTTACAAACAGTATTAGAGCAAAAGGAGGCAGTAAATGGCACAGGGATATGATACGGCGGAAATGTCGGAGAGAGTGCTGCTTGTAGGAGTACAGCTTAATAATAATGACGATGTGGAAAGTTCGCTTGAGGAGTTAAAGGAGCTTGCGGCGACAGCAGGTGCAGTGACGGTGGGAAAACTGATTCAGGCAAGAGAGCAGTATCACCCGGCGACATATATCGGAAAGGGTAAATTAGAGGAAGTAAAGGAATTAATCGTAAAGCTTGATGCAACGGGAATTATCTGTGATGATGAGCTTTCACCGGCTCAGCTTAAGAATCTTGAGGACGCTCTGGATACTAAGGTTATGGACAGAACCATGGTGATTCTTGACATTTTTGCGGCAAGGGCAACCACAAGTGAGGGAAAGATTCAGGTAGAGATGGCACAGTTAAAATACCGTTCTACAAGACTTGCCGGGCTTGGAACGACGCTTTCAAGGCTTGGAGGCGGTATTGGTACAAGAGGACCCGGAGAGAAAAAGATAGAGACAGACAGAAGAATTATCCGTGACAGAATAAGCAGACTGTCAAAGGAACTGGAGGAGATTAAATCACACAGAGATGTGGCGAGACAGAACCGCAGTAAAACGTCAGTTCCGGTCGCAGCCATTGTTGGTTATACAAATGCAGGAAAATCAACTCTGTTAAACACTCTTACAAATGCGGGTATTCTCTCGGAGGATAAGCTTTTCGCAACGCTTGATCCCACAACACGGTCGCTTACGCTTCCAAACGGTGAAAAGGTGCTTGTGACCGACACTGTAGGATTTATAAGAAAGCTGCCGCACCACCTGATAGAAGCTTTTAAGAGTACTTTGGAGGAAGCTAAGTATGCGGATATAATAATTCATGTTGCGGATTCCTCATCACCTGACAGGGATGTTAAGATGGAGGTTGTATATAATACCTTAAAAGAGCTGGGAGTTGGCGATAAGCCGATAGTTACATTGTTTAATAAATGTGACAGGGTTGAGAATGAAGAGACTGTGCTTCGCGATTTTAAGGCGGACTACACGGCAAAGATTTCTGCGCTGTACGGAACGGGAATTGAAGACTTTGAGGAAATACTCGAACAGATAATAAGAGAGAGCCGCATTTATGTGGAGAGAACCTTTGGATACGAAGAGGCAGGAAAAATACAGCTAATACGCCAGTACGGTCAGCTTGTAAAAGAAGAATATACGGAAAATGGTATTGAAGTGGAGGCTTATGTGCCAAAGGAGATATATCATAAGCTTTAGGTTAAATGGAGGCGTGAGATGAATTTAATAGCAGCAGTAGATAATAACTGGGCAATAGGCAAATCAGGAAGAGAGCTGGTAAATATTCCGGAGGATAAGAAGCTTTTCCGTGAAGAGACAATGGGAAAGGTAATAGTAATGGGACGAAAGACGTTTGAGAGCCTGCCGGGAGCGGCAGCGCTTTCAGGCAGGGTTAATATTGTTCTCACAAAAAATATGTCATTTAAGCCAAAAAATGTATTGGTGTTTCATTCAATGGAGGAGCTTTTGGACGAATTGAAAAAATATCCGTCGGAGGATATTTATATTATCGGCGGTGGGAGTGTTTACAGTCAGTTTTTAGAACTGTGCGACACTGCCCATATTACAAGGGTTGATTATGAGTACGATGCAGATACATATTTTCCAAATCTTGATAACATGTCTGAATGGAAAATAAAAGAGACAAGTGAAGAAAAAACTTATTTCGATATGGTATATGAATTTGTAAAATATGTAAAGGAGGCTTGAGAATGGCGGGATATAGGAGCGAAAAAAGAAAGGGAGGAATAGCACTTCTGTTAGGTTTAGTGTTTCTGTTTTTGTTTGGGGCAGGAACATGCTTTGCATATCCTTATATTGAGACGGCACTGTCTCCAAAAGCGCAGGTGCTTACAGCGTTAAAGGGAATAGGTGAAGAGTATTGTGAGAAGTCTGAAGAGTTTATTTCGGAATTAAAGGCTATGCTTATGACAGAGGCGGATTTAGAGGGACAGGTTTCATTTACACGGGCAGAGCTTGACGGAACAGATTATTTAGAGGAGTTTGGGTACAAAAGTGCAGAATTTAAGCTTACGGCAAATGCACAGAAACAGAGTGTCAGCGGGACAGTCGGTGCGGAAAGCACCGATTCGGAAAAGAAAAAGGAAGCTCAACTGCATCTTGACAGGCAGACATTAAAGGAAGAATTGACAAAAGCAGGATACGGAGAAGTCTGGCATGATATAGAGGTGCTTTTGGATTTTGTGGACGCTGACACGATGAATGAGTATATAGGCGTTGCAGAAAGAATGAATATACATATGCAGTCTGCTGTAAAGGTGCTTCTTGATAAGAGCAGCTATACAAAAAACGGAAAAGAAGTGGTTGAGGTTGATAAAGAACAGGTAAATACAACAAAGTATACGGTTACAATCAGCAAAGAAGCAATGTTAGCTGCATTTGAGGAATTTTTTAATCAGGTGTATTCAGACTCTTCCCTTACCTCATATACAACGATGTTTGCTACATTTACAGGTTATTCAAGAAATGATTTAAGCAATATCTCAAAAGAAATCTTTGAGGATATGACATACGTTGATATTGCAGTTTACTTAAATAAAGATAAAGAGCCTGTAAAGCTTGATACGGAATTTGATACAGGCTTTTGCATTGTCGCAATAGAAATGCAAGGCATGGAGATATTTGATATTACGGTAAGATATCATGAGGAAAGTGATAATCCGTATGGTTATGCTCATGTTAAGCTTGAAAAAATAGATAATGAGTATATATGCCGCGAGGGTACTGTGATTCTGAAAGCAGATGAGCATAAGCTGTTTTTGGAGTTTTCCGGGAAATTGGGCTATAAGATAAAAGAAAAATAATATAAGTTTTTCAGACAGGGAAAGAAGCTTTGGAAAGCTTCATTTTCCTGTCTGTTGTGTTTTTTAGCTGTATACAATATAAGTATTGTAGCGAAAACGGCGCAGACGTCGTTCCATTTTGACGGCATTATAAAGATATCTGAATGCGCCGGACTGTACCTTATAATATCCGTCCTCATATATCATAAATGCAGGGAAGCCTTCCATAAGAAGTGAATTTAACATGCGCTCGGCATTGGATTTGTCACGGTAAGCGCCCACTTGTACACGATAAAATTTTTCGGGTGCATTTTCTTCTGCGGTTTCAGTCATGTTATTGTCATATGGAGGCATGACTTCCATAGTCTGTCTTATTGGCATAATCATTCCGGGGCGGTTTGGCTGTTCGGCGGGAATCTGCGGCATGGATTCTTCGTTATTATAAGAATTTTCCTCGATTTCGTCATAAGGAGGTACTTCATTGAAATTAACGTCCTGCGAGTAAAGAGTTTTCATTATTCCGTCTGCTATACCCTGAGCTATCTGGTTAAAGTTCTGGTCAAAAATCCTGTTATCTTCGTCACTATTGATAAAACCAACTTCGACAAGTACAGCCGGCATACGTGTCCGCTTTAATACTACAAGATTAGGACGTTCAGTAACGCCGAGATTTTTAAAACCGGCAGCCTCAAGTTCTTCATTAATGTTTCTTGCCATTTCAGCTCTTATTCCGTCATCACTGTAAACAAGTGTTTCAACGCCGCTGTACTGGTTAGGGCGTTCGGATGAATTGCGGTGTATGGAAACAAAGTAATCGGCTCCGGCATTATTGGCATCTGTTGCTTTTTTGAAAGGCGTTTCATATTCGTCATCTGTTCTTACATAGAAAACATTAATACCGTTATTTTCCAAAATCTGTCCGACAGCACGTGTAAGCCTTAATACATAATCTTTTTCTTTTCTGTTTTTGTATACGGCTCCGGAATCGCTGCCGCCGTGTCCGGCATCTAATGCAACTGTAATACTGGACATAAAGCCTCCAATAAAATTTATTCTCACATTTATTGTATTCAAAAGGTGGTGCAGAGTTGCAGAAATTATAAAAGTTTCATTTTTTTGTATATAAATTTAAAAATATTCATATATTAATAAAAAAGTCCACAAAGGAAACGGATAAAATGAATGTTGGGTATGTGCGTACATTAGAGAGACCAGCCAATTCCATTGATAGAGGCGATCTGAGAGTAAGTGTTATAGAAAAGGATACGAATCAGCCGATTAAAAATGCGAGAGTTGAGATTTCCTACACGGCAGATCCTGAATCGGTAATAGAAGTGCTTACAACGGACGATAATGGTCAGACGGAGGAAATATCACTGCCGACACCACCGCTCGAATACAGTATGGAACCAAGCATAGAACAGCCTTATGCGGAATATACGGCGACGGTCACGGCAGAAGGGTTTGAAGCATTCAGCGTTTCGGGAATAGATGTTTTTTCGGGAGAGGTAAGTCTTCAAGATACTCCGCTTGAACCGGCGAGAGCGGCACAGGCGCCTGATAATATTGTAATAGGCGTGCATACGCTGTTTGGCGATTATCCTCCAAAGATTGCAGAGAGTGAGATAAAGCCTGTCGGGGAACCGGGAGAAATAGTTTTAAGCCGTGTTGTTATTCCTGAAATTATAGTTGTGCATGACGGCGTTCCGACAGACCCGACAGCCAGAGATTATTATGTCGGATATGCGGATTATATCAAAAATGTAGCGAGCAGCGAGATATATTCAACGTGGCCGAGAGAAACAATACAGGCAAATGTACATGCGATTATGTCGTTTACTCTTAACAGAGTGTATACGGAGTGGTACAGAAATCAGGGCTATAATTTTACAATCACATCGTCAACGGCTTATGACCATAAATGGATGCCGGGAAGAAATGTATTTACCAGTATTTCAGAGGTTGTAGATGAAATTTTCGATACTTACCTCTCAAGACCTAACGTAAAACAGCCGATACTTACACAGTACTGCGACGGAAAACGTGTAACGTGTCCGAGATGGCTCAGCCAGTGGGGAAGCAAATATTTAGGAGATCAGGATTATTCAGCTATTGAAATATTAAGATATTATTACGGTGATGATATGTATGTTAATACGGCAGAGGAAATAGAGGGAATCCCGTCATCATGGCCGGGTGCCAATCTAGATATTGGTTCAAGCGGTCAGAAGGTGAGACAGCTTCAAGAGCAGTTAAATCTTATAGGAGAATATTACAATGCAATTCCGGTGCTTGTTCCTGACGGTATCTATGGAGAGAGGACGGCAGAGGCGGTAAGGGTATTTCAGAGAATATTTGATCTTCCTCAGACGGGAATTGTGGATTTTCCGACATGGTATAAAATATCGGATAAATATGTAAGGCTGTCAGGAATTGCTGAATTAGTATAAATTAGTATAAAAAGTTAAAAAAACGCTTGACGCAGATTTATTATTATGGTATAGTACAGAAGTTGTGAAACGAAGCAGAGTATCCACTCTCACCTTAGCGCATGAGGCGACTCGGGTTAATATTTTAATAATAACATTTTTATGTGAAGATTGAAAGCAGAAAGTGTTTTGATTAGAGTATGTGGATAGTCGGTCGTCTGATTATCCACTTTTTTGTGCAGTCGGAAAATTGTTTTGTCAACATCATGCTAATTATGGAGGTGCACTACTATTAGTGAATTAATGATTAACGAACAGATCAGAGACAAAGAAGTTCGTGTTATTGGAGAAGAAGGACAGCAGCTTGGTGTTATGTCACCAAAGGAAGCTATGAAACTGGCAAAGGAAGCGAATGTCGATCTTGTTAAGATTGCTCCATCAGCAGTTCCACCGGTATGTAAGCTTATAAATTACGGTAAGTACAGATATGAGCTTGCAAGAAAAGAAAAAGAAGCAAAGAACATACAGTAGACGAGTGAGATTAAGGAAGTAAGATTATCACCGAATATAGATGTTAATGATCTTAATACAAAGTGCAATTCTGCGAGAAAGTTTATTGAAAAGGGTAATAAAGTAAAGGTTACTCTCCGTTTCAGAGGACGTGAGATGGCACATATAGACAGCAGTAAGCATATTTTAGAGGATTTCGCTGAAAAGTTAAGCGATATCGCAGTTGTTGAGAAAGCTCCGAAGATGGAAGGCAGGAGTATGATGATGTTTTTAACTGAAAAACGTTAAAATAAATTGAAATTATAGAGAATATATAGGAGGATTATTATGCCAAAGGTAAAGACAAAAAAAGCAGCCGCTAAGCGTTTTAAATTAACTGGAACAGGTCAGTTAAAGAGAATGAAAGCTTATAAGAGCCATATTCTTACAAAGAAGTCAACTAAGAGAAAGAGAAATCTTAGACATGCAGCTATGACTGAAGCAACTAATGTAAAGACAATGAAGAAGATTATGCCTTATCTCTAAGATGAGTTTGGATTTTGAAGGAGGAATATAGAAAATGGCAAGAATTAAAGGCGGTATGAACGCAAAAAAGAAACATAACAGAGTGTTAAAGCTCGCAAAAGGTTACAGAGGAGCAAGATCTAAGCAGTATAGAGTTGCTAAGCAGTCTGTAATGAGAGCACTTACAGAAAGCTACAAGGGCATAAAGCAGAAGAATAGACAGTTCAGACAGTTATGGATTGCAAGAATCAATGCTGCTGCAAGAATGAACGGTTTATCATACAGCAAGTTTATGTATGGTTTAAAGCTTGCAAATGTTGATTTGAATAGAAAGGTATTGTCAGAAATGGCAATCAATGACGCAGAAGGTTTCGCAAAGCTTGCAGAGCTTGCAAAGTCTAAAGTGGCTTAATTATAAAAACTATCAGTGCAGGCTGATGATAATTGCCCTCGCTTTTGCGGGGGCTTTTTGCGTATTATCTTTAACAGAAAATGTGTAATATGTGTGAAATATGTCAGAAATGGCTATGAATTACGTGCCGAATATGTTATAACAGATAAGTATGATTGGCATGGAGGTTATTATGAAAAAAAATATTATTAAAAAATTAGGTGCGGTTTTTATGACAACGGCGCTTCTTATCACAACGACTGCGTGTAATACTAAGATAGATGTGGATTTTGGCGTTAATGCAAGCGATTATGTAAAGCTTGGACAGTATAAGGGAATTACGGTTTCCGTGGACATGCAGGGAATTGAAGACGGATTAATCGAAAAGAAGATTAAGAATGATGTATCTGCAAACACTACATATGAAGAAGTAAACAGAGAAGCCAGAGAGGAAGATCAGGTTAATGTGGACTTTACAGCGTCTATCGGAGGCGAGCAGGTATCAGGCTTCAGTAATGAGGATTATGATTTGATACTTGGAACGGATACATTTGTAGTTGACGGATTTATCGATGCCCTGTACGGCATGACAGCAGGACAGACAAAGGTTGTAACCCTGACTGTGCCGGAGACTTTTCAGGATGCGCCTGAATATGCCGGAAGAAAGATTGTATTTGAGATTACAATGAATGCTGTTGAACAGCCGAATGTACCGATGATTACTGAAGCGTATGTGCAGGAGTACTTTTCTTATAATACTGTTGCAGAATACAGACAGTCGATAAAAGATGAGATTCAGGAAACAATAGATGAGCAGATAGAAGAAGCCAAGAAAGAGGCAGTTCTTACAAAGCTTCAGGATAATTGTGAGATTAAAGGTTATCCGGAAGAGTATTTGGCAAATAAGCAGTCAGAATTAGACAACTCTATTAAGTTTTACTCACTTATGCAGAATATGTCTAATGATGAGTATTGTCAGAAGACTTTCGGAATGTCATTTGACGAATATGTTAAGCGTTCTGTTGCACAGGATATGATTTTCCAGACGATTATTGCACAGGAAAATCTTACAATTACTGAATATCAGTATAAAGGTGATTTGGAAAGCTTTGCAGCGGAAATGGGCT
>JAGAJD010000214.1 GCA_017626275.1 Lachnospira sp. | reverse complement strand
TGCAGCACTGTCTTACTGTCATATCTGATGTCGGTATTTTGTATTTCTCTGCCATGCGGATTTTTCCTGATTTAATCGCAATGCAATCGTCTCCCACTGAGATGTATGTTCCGAGAACTAATACATCTGTACAGCTCTCAGGGTCCAGACCGTCTGTGTTATGAGAATTGGCAGGATTTTTAATCTTTACATCGATAAACTTCAAATGATTACTAAAATATGGGTGAATCGTCCATGACGGAGAATTCTGTACGGTAATTCCCTGCATTGTCACATTATTGCAGTGATTAATAAAGAATAATCTCGGTCTCCATGCAATATTGCGCTTCTTGCAGTCCTTCCACCAGTTTTCAAATGAGGTACAGCCGTCGATTGTTCCCTCTCCTGTAATCACTACATTATCAGCGTTGATTCCGCATACTATTGCAGAAAATGTATCGAGAGGATTTCCCTCCCATGAGCCGAGGTTATATTCGCCCGTCTCATCATAAGACTCAATAATACCCGGAAGAATCGGGAATTTATCTCTTTCCGTAAATGCAGAAAGTACTGCACCCTTAGCCAGCTCCAATGTCAGATCACTTTTTAGGAAGATACTTGATATCTTGTATACACCCTCAGGAACCAAAACTCTTGAATCCTTCGGACAAGCCATAATAGCACACTGGATAGCATTAGTATCATCGTGGATTCCGTCACCATACGCACCAAATTCACGCACATTTAATGTCACAAACTCATAGCATGTCTTAAATGTAACCGGCGAAATCTGTTTTCCATCATATACAGCACTGATTTCATATTCTGTATCAGGCTTTAAACCGTAAACAGATGTAACAACCTTGTCGCTGTCCATATATTTTTCACCATTAACATAAATCTCATATGGCTTTTCCGTATAATATTTTCCTGACTCTGTCAGCTCCACTACTGCACTTCTGCCCGTATATGTGACTAACTTTAACTCCATAATACGCCTCCCTTAGTTCTTCCATAATCCTGATATTCTCTGTTTCTTAAACTTTCAGCATAAGCAGCTATAAGCTGGGCGCTGCATTCTCCAGACTTCTCAGCCTTTTCTTCTGCTGCTGCAAGAATATTTAATGCCGCCTCTTCATATTTCTCCGTATGAAGTGCTTTCATACGGCAGCCCTTTAACACTGCATATGCATATAATAATGCCGCCTCACCTTCATTTTCCTCAAAACCTTTAAGGCTTAAATTATTCATCGCAGCTACTGCTTCCTTAAATAAATTTCTTAATCGGTCATATATTTCATATAACGGCTGTTCCATTACTTCCATTGTATCTATTGCAGCACATGCATACTCTGCTATTTCCTTATCTGCCTCCGGTGTTCCAAGCTTTTCACACACGCCGTCATAAACGTTGTTCCTTAATATATTAAACTGTGCAATAATATCATTGTACTGTTCTTTTCCGCCAAAAGCAGTCTCATAAAGCATATAAAATTCCTGTGTCTTATAGGCAGCTCCGAGTTTCTCTGAAAAAATGCCTCTGCAGGTTTCGGTTGCGCTGCTGCGCTCTTCCCCTGCAAGTCTTTTTGCCAGTTCACAAATTGCTTTCTTAGCCGCATCGCAGTCTTTTAATGCGAATACAGCGCTTCCAAGCTTATAATCTGCCAATTTTCCGCTAAGACCTTTTATCTGTCCGTCTTCTCCTATAAGCTCACATAATTTTTCTTCTGCCCACTGACGATAGTCTTCATCTTCAGTTGCCTTGTACAGTTTTTCTACTGCCGAAAGCAGCATACCCTGCTGATAAACTGTCATACTGCTGACATCTGTCACGCGAAGCAGGCTCTTTATTCTTCCCTCAAGAATAATATTTCTCTTCTTCAATTCAATATCCTCCTTAGATTTTGTTTATTATGGTATGTAATTAAAATAATCAAATCCCACATACATAGTATCATCACCATGTCTTCCATACTCGTCCGTATATTTGCTTCCGAAATCTCCTGCATAAGCATACATACCAATCATTGCTCCCGTAAAGCGATTGACTTTTTTTAATCCCTCATCGCAAAGATAGTATACATTATCAAGAACTGCCACTTTAGTATAATTCTCTCCATCATAGCTTACATAGCAGGTTCTCACAAGATAGTTTGTTACAACTTTTAAGTATACATATTTCTGATTGAAATCAAGCTCAAAAGCACCGCTTTCCTTAACATCGTCGCCGATATATTCTACGGCTTTAACGATAAGACGAGGCTTTTCCTCCTGTGTTGCAAATATACCAAATTTAACAAATGTATTTTCATCGTAGTAGCACGTAATACCTGCGTCCTGTCCAGGATAAAGCTGCGGCATTGCACATTTACACTCCGCCGTAAATTTAAAATGCTGCTGTCTGCGAAGCAGAATATTTTTTGCATGCATTGAATTTAAGTCTTCTTTGCTTCCTTTTATATATACGTGAGAATCTTTAAGCACAATTCCGTCCATTTCAGGAACTCTTGGGAATGTCCAGTCAGTGCTTAAAGTGCTTTCATTAAAATCATCACACATCTGTGATTCCCATACAGTTTCAGGAAGATTCGGCTTAATCTGCATTGCGCTTGGACCATCGAGATTGTTGACAATCGGCCAGCCGTCAGCCGTCCATGTAATCGGGTCAAGTGCCGTCTCTCTTCCGAGTATACTGTATCCGTCACCTATTTTTCTTCCGCACAGATAAACCATATACCAGTCACCATTCTGTGTCTGAACAGGTTTTCCGTGTCCGCAGCGCTGTATAATAGCATTCTCATCAAACTGGCGCATAATCGGATTATACGGACAAGGCTCGTAACGCCCCATAAGTTCTTTGCTCCTTGATACTGTAATACGATGTCCCGGACCTGTACCGCCCTCTGCCTCAAACAGATAATAATATCCGTCTTTCTTTAACAAATGCGGTCCCTCCGGCGCTCTCTTGTTATCACCGTAATAAAGAAGTGTCGCTTCTGAAATCTGCTTTGTGGCATCCTCATTTAATTCAAATATTCTCGCACCTCTGTTCAAAAGCATATATCTTATTCCGTCATCATCGTTAAATATTGACGGGTCAATTCCGTCCTCATCAATAATTGCCGGCTTACTGTACGGTCCCTCAGGTTTATCCGAGCTTACCACAATCTGCTTTCTATACACTGTTCCGTCATCA
>JAGAJD010000018.1 GCA_017626275.1 Lachnospira sp. | reverse complement strand
TGCCCCTATATACGATTGTGGAAGTTGTTTATTTCCTCAAGCTGATGATGTAATAATGCAGGCAACGATTGATAATGAGGATGAAAGAAATCTTCGCGTTTTTGAAATTCCCCTTTCGGGTATAAAAGTTAATGGAAAAAAAATTAATTATCACGATTTTATTTTTTCGTTGAATAATGAAGACTGCAATAAAGCATTAAAGCGTATTCTGCCCAAAATAGATATGGAAGAGATAAATCTGATAATCGATGAAACACCATATTTCACTGAACTTCAAAAGAAATTTTATAAGACAATATTGATGGAACGCAAGGAAAAAATACTTGATGTTTCTTTTGAAAAGCTTCGGAAGCGTGAATTAGCAAAGCAAACAGAATAATAAATAAACTATTTTCATAAAATGAATTTTGCCGATGGGAATTTTCTCATCGGCAATTTTTACACCCATTAATTTAGAAAATAAGATTTTGTATAATGAATTATAAAATAGATTTTTGTCTTGGTAAATTCTCAAAAAAAGCATTAAAATCAGCATGAAACAACTCTGAAAGTGCAGCTAGTTCGGATATCCGTATATTATAAGTGCCGCACTCTATCTGTGAATAGCTGCTCCGTGAAATCTCCATTCCCTGAAGCTGGAGCTGTGTAACAACCTGCTCCTGTGTAAGACCTGATTGCTTGCGAAGTTTTCTGATATTTCCGCCAATTTGAATATCCTGTTTAAGTTTTTGAGCCATGCGTAATACCTCTTATTGATGATTTTGCAATAAATAGATTGCATTTTATTGATTTTAGATTGTTTTGTGGATATAATTGCAATGTATAGATTGCAAAATGCATTTACATAAAAAATTAACAAAGGAAGTGCAGAAATTATGGAATACTTTAATTTAACAATTCCGCAGCAAAACATTTGGAATCTGCAGAAATATTATGAAAATACAGCTATCTCAAACATTTGCGGCACGATATTTTATAAATCAGCAAAAAATATCGAACTGCTTAAAAAGTCACTCAACATTGTAATTGACAGGCAGGCGGGGCTTAGACTGCGTTTTGTGGAGGACGGGGGAACTCCGAAGCAGTATGTTGAGAAATATTCTCCGGCAGACATTCCTGTCCGCAGATTTGAAAATATGGAGCAGCTTGAACAGTATGTCAGGGAAGCTGCCAAAACTCCTGTCAGGCTTCTTAATAACGTGATGTACCGTTTTGAAATCGTCTGCGTTGGCACAGAGGCAGGAATACTGGCGATACTTAATCATCTCATTTCCGATGCATGGACGCTGAGTCTGATTGCAAAGCAGGTTCATGAGGCATACCGAAGCCTTGATGGTGAGTGTGGGCAGTCTTATGATGAGATGGATTATATAGATTATGTGAAATCTGAGCAGAATTATTTACATTCCGATAAATTTCAGAAGGATTTGATTTACTGGAATGAAAAATATAAGTCAAAGCCTGACAAAGCTTATGTTAAAATGTCATGTCTGCCTGTTAAACAAATCACTGCGCAGAGATTTGTAAAGAAATCATCGGAAGAACTGTCCGAGGCAGTTAAAGAATACTGCGGGAAAAATCCGGTAACTCCGGCAGTGCTTTTTGAAACGGCAATGTATGTATATCTTTCTAAAATAAATCATGAAATCAGTAATATAACGATAGGAATCCCTGTGCTTAACAGAAGCAATGCAAAAGAGAAAAAAACAGCGGGAATGTATATTTCCACAATGCCGCTGACGGTAGAGGTGCAAGAGGACGAATGTGTGTCGGAACTGGCAAAGAAAATTACGGAAGGCCACAGGAATATATTTCGTCATAAAAAATACCCGTACAGCATGATACTGGAAAATGTACGTGAAAAGCATGATTTTACCGGAAACATGTACGATGTCATGGTCAGCTTTCAAAATGCACAGGCAGACAGCGAATCCGTGACAAAATGGTACGGCAACGGTTACAGCGAAATTCCGTTTGCATGGCATATCGACAATCGTGATTATGATAACAGTTATACGTGGACGATAGATTATCAGACGGAGGTTTTCTGCCAGCCGCAGGAGATTGAATACATAGTTGAAAGGCTCGAATATATTCTCTGGCAGATAGTGAAAAGCGAAGATAAACTTCTTAAAGACATATCAATAATTCCGCCAGAGGAGCAAAAGAAGCTTTTACTCGATTTCAACAACACAGCCGCAGCCTATCCAAAGGATAAATGCGTCCATGAGCTTTTTACGGAGCAGGCGAAAAGGACACCTGAAAAAACTGCGCTTGTATTTGAAGATAAGAAATTTACTTACAGGGAATTAGATGAGATGTCAAATTCGTTGGCACATTTTTTAAGGGAAAAAGGTGTTGGCAGGAATGATATTGTGCCGATTATCGCAAAGAGAAGCTGGCATGTGATAGTGGCGATGCTGGGAATCTTAAAAGCCGGAGGGGCATATATGCCTGTTGACCCGAATTATCCAAAGGACAGGGTTGAGTATATGATTGGTGAGGCGAATGTAAAATGTTGTTTAATATATAAATTTTTTGAATTAGATAATGTGGAAACGTACAATCTTTCGGAAATAAATTATAATCTTAAAGTGGATAACGTCTATAATATTAATAATGTTACTGATATTTGTTATGTTATATATACATCTGGTTCAACAGGAAAACCTAAAGGAATATGTCAAACACATCAATGTTTATCCAATTTGCTTATGTGGCAAGTAAAAAAGTGTGGTTCAGATAATTATAATATTTTGGGAGATACAATAATAACGTTTGATGTTTCGGTTCAAGAAATAGTATATTCCTTAGTAAGTGGTAAATGCTTATTCTTTACTGATGATTTAATCAAAATGAATTTACAAGCTTATTTGGATTATATAGAAAAAAATAAAATAGATACTATTTTTGTTACACCTTCATATTTTGCTCAATTAGTAAGTTATAATAATGTAAATAAATTATATAAT